>NZ_JVPT01000075.1:0-32508 GCF_001055915.1 Corynebacterium sp. 212_CJEI
TATGACACTTTCAAGCCATTTTTCGGGCCATTTTTGTCATAAACCTAGTCAGTAACTCGGATCAATCCAACGTCACCAGACATAAACGCAGTCAGTAACTCCCACCGACGCCCCGTTCATCACTCGTTCCTATGTATTTTCACTACTGGATCCACAGAGACTTTCCCCGCTCCCCCAAATGCCCCTTTCACCCCGCGTGAAGCAATTTCGTGGCTGTTAGTCTGTAGAAGTACGAACCTTTTTAACAGCAATGTGAAAGTAGCCCCCAAGTGACGCACCTGGCAGCAGCTCTGGCATCAGCCAGCTCCTTTACAGCCAGTCCGCCGTCGGCGACCGCACCACCAGACCAGACATTGGCTTCTGAGTTTGCGTCCGGCGGCGTATCGGCAACATTGAATTCTTTAGATTCCGTTCTTTCTGCCCCGGCAACGATTACCGCCCAAGCAAGCAGCTCCGCAGAGCACGCAACAACGCTCGCAGCTCAAGCAGCCCAAGCAGCCCAAGCTGCCCAAACCTCCACCAACAGCCTGACCCTCCTTTCGGTCCCGCTGTTGGTCGCGGTTGCCCTGGCGCTGACCCCGCTGTTTGTGAAGCTCCTTGGTCGTCACGCAGGCTGGCCCATCGTCGCGTTTTTTCTCGCGTCGGTGGTCCAGCTTTCGCGTGTAACGGGCGATATTCTCGACGGCACCACCTTCACCTGGTCCCGCGTCTGGTCCCCGGAACTGAACGCGGCGTTTGCGCTGAAGCTCGATCCCCTCTCCATGGTGTTCAGCTTCTTGGCGCTGTTGGTGGGCTCGATAGTCTTCATCTACTCCACCGCGTATTTGCCGCCGAAGAAATCCGCGATGAGCTTCTACGTCCTGATGACGGCGTTCATGCTGGCGGTTTTGCTCCTCGTGCTTGCCGACGACATCATGCTCCTCTTCATCGGGTGGGAACTGGTCTCGATGGCGTCGTTCCTGCTCATTGCGAGGTCGGGCTCGTCGGGCGAGCTGGGCTCGTTGCGCACACTCCTGCTGACCTTCACCGGTGGCCTGCTGCTTCTGGCCGCCCTCGGCGGTGCGGTGTGGCTAACCGGTTCCACGAATCTCACCGAGGTTTTGGCTTCGCCTGAGTGGGAGGCCAACCCGGCAGCGCGCAGCCTCATTGCCGCGCTGGTGGCCCTGGGCGCTTTCACGAAGGCAGCTCAGTTCCCCTTCCACGCCTGGCTTCCAGAGGCCATGGCGGCGGCAACTCCCGTCTCGGCTTTCTTGCACGCTGCGGCCGTCGTCAAGGCAGGCGTTTACCTGCTGATGCGTTTTTCCACGGTCTTCGCGGACGTGCGCGTGTGGCAGTTGCTGCTGATCGTCATGGGTATGTGGACGGCTGTTGCCACGGCCTACTTTGCGCTGCAGCAGACTGACCTGAAGAAGCTGATTGCGTACTCGACGGTCTCGCAGTTGGGTTGGATTGTCGCCACGATTGGTGTGGGCACGAAGTTCGCGATTATGGCTGCGGTTGTGCACACCATTGCGCACGCGATGTTTAAGTCTTCGCTGTTCATGATGGCTGGTGTGGTTGATCACCAGGCAGGCACGCGCGATATTCGTCGCCTCGGTCCGCTGTGGAAGCAGATGCCGTGGAGCTTTGGCTCGATGATTTTCGGTGCGGCATCGATGGCGGCAATTCCGCCGTTCTTCGGCTTCATGTCGAAGGAAGGCATGCTGACCGCATTCGAAGGTGCGCCGCTCAGCAACACCGGTGTCGTCATTCTGCTGACGGTGGCGGCGATTGGTGCGATTGGTACTTTCGCGTACTCGGCACGTTTGGTGTTCGGTGCGTTTGTGGATGGTCCGCGCAACGTGGACCACATCACTGAGGCTCCAATTTCGCTGTGGCTCCCGGCTGCCATCCCTGGCGTGCTTAGCCTTCCAGCCGCCTTCGCTGCCGGTGCGATTCTTAACCGCCCGCTGGACCGCGTGGCCGATACGGTCGGTCAGCTTCCGGCTGGCACGACTCAGGAATCGCACTTGAGCCTGTGGCACGGCGTGAATGTGCCGCTGATTATCTCTGTGATTGTGCTGGCTGTCGGCGTGGGCTTCATCTTCACTCGTGCCCGCGTAGGCGCCGTCATGGCAGACCGCAAGCTCTTCCCGTTCACTGGTGTGGAGGCAATCAACGCGTCGCTGAGCGTCTCGCAGCGTGTGGGGCGCGCGATGGGCAAGGTGGCGCGTTCGCATCAGCCATCGCGTCACCTGTTGCCGCTGCTTGGTTTGCTCGCGGTGTACGCCCTGGTTATTGCGATCGCTCCGGGTGTCGGGGGCGCTCCGGTGCTGCCGAAGATCGACGGCATCGATCACCTGACCGATCTGATTCCGCTGGTTGTTGTCGTGATTGGTGTGTGGGCCACGCTTCGGGCGAAGAACCGTTTGCAGGCGGCTGTGCTGCTCGGCGTCACCGGTGTTGGTGTCACGCTGCAGATTCTCCTGCTGGGCGCACCGGATGTGGCATTGACGCAGTTCATGGTGGAAATCCTGACTGTCGTGCTGATGATGCTGGTGCTGCGCTTCCAGCCGCGTGCGTTCTCTGAGACCTCGAAGAACCGCCGTGCCTCGGCGGCGGTTGTGGCAGTTGCCGTGGGCTTGGCTACGTTCGGCGCGGTGTGGTTCCTCACTGGCCGTCGTCAGATGCCTGAGGTCGCGCAGTGGTACATCGATAACACTGAGAAGGTCACGGGCGAGACCAACATTGTCAACGTGATCCTGGTTGAGTTCCGTGCTTTCGATACCATGGGTGAGCTGGCGGTTCTCGGTATGGCGGGTGTCGCGATGGCGGCGGTTGTCACGTCTATGCCTCGCTTCCCGCACCTGCTCGATCAGCCTTCCCCGCTTGCGGAGCCCGCTCTGAACTCCATCATGATGCGTTGGCTGGTCCGCTGGTTGGCTCCGCTTCTGTTCGCCCTGTCCGCTGTGGTTCTCTACCGCGGCGGTACCGCTCCGGGCGGCGGCTTCAACGCGGCGCTGATTGGCGCCGCTGCCGTCATGCTGATTTACCTGTCCAAGGACCGCGACGAGCTGGTCTTTGGCGAGAAGATCCCGGCAGTGCTCAGCGCTGCGGGTGTCATCACGGCTATCGGCACGGGCTTCATCGGTTTCGCCAAGGGGTCGTTCTTGGCACCGCTGTACGGCGAGTTCCTGGGTCAGCACCTCACCACGGCATTGCTTTTCGACGTCGGCGTGTACCTGGCCGTCATCGGCATTGTGGCAACCGCGCTGAATCTCCTGGGCGGCCCGAACCGTCCTGGTGTGACCGGGTCGGACGATGTGATGCAGGATCTCTACTCAGACCGCTCAAGCTTGCGGGTGCCGCCGGAGATGGGCGTGTTCGCCTCAGAAGCGGAGAGCGCTCCAGCCCCCGCCCCAGCTCATGCCACCGTTGAGGAGGCCAAGAAGTGATTATCGCCATCATGGCTGCCGTCCTCGCAGGCGGTGGCACGTACCTGGTGCTACAGCGCGGCATGCTGCGCACCATTATCGGTATGACTCTGATTTCGCATGCCGCCAACCTGATTATTTTGTCCACGGGTGTCGGTGCCTGGCGCGGCGAGCCACTGCTGGGCAACGAAGCCACTGCGGGCGCTGGCGCTGCTGAGCAGATGGCTGACCCGCTGCCGCAGGCATTCGTGCTGACGGCCATCGTGATTACCATGGCCGTCACCGCGTTCATGCTGGCTCTGTCTGGTTTGGGCCGCGATGACGACACTCGTATCCATGAGGACCGCGAGGCCATGCGACAGCTGTCGACCGCTGGCCGTCGTACAGGTAAGCACATTCCGGCTGACTCGGACTCCACAGTCACCGGCACCCCAGGGGTCTCTCCGGCTCCGAATAAGTTCCCGCGCGAGACCCCATTCGGCGGTGACGAGAAATGGTAGAAGCCTCTGCAATGACCTCTGCAATGTCTCCTTCAACTCTGTCTTCGCTACTGCCGCTGTTTGCGGCACTGCCGCTGATTCTGTCGGCGGTCGCAGCCATCCTGCCGAAGCTGTGGATGCGTGCGACGATGGGCATCGCCGTTCCGGCACTATCGTCGCTGGCTGCGTTTTGGGTGATGTTCTACGTCGCTGACAACGGCCCGGTCGGCCACGGTGTGGGCGCGTTCCCCGGTGGTATCTCGATTCCTTTCTTGGCGGACACGTTCTCCATGCTGATGCTGGGTGTGGCCGCGGCTGTGGTTGCCATCGGTAACTGGTTCGCCCACGTCGCGGGCGAAAACACTTCGCGGTTCTTCCCCTCCCTGACGCTGATGATGTTGTCCGGTATGTCGGGCGCTTTCCTAACTGCCGATTTGTTCAACTTCTTCGTGTTCATGGAGGTCATGCTGCTGCCGTCTTATGGCCTGATCGCGGTAACCGGTACCTGGCACCGCCTGGCTGCTGGCCGTAACTTCGTGCTGGTCAACCTCTTGACCTCCACGGTGCTGCTGATTGGTGTCGCGCTGATTTACGGCTCGGCGGGTAATGTGAACATCGCAATGCTGGCCAACATGGCCAGCGAGGGCGGCCCCGGCGGCACGGGTGTGGTCGCGCTGGGCATTGTCATCATTGCGCTGTGTGTGAAGGCGGGTTTGGTTCCGGCGCACACATGGCTGCCGAGGACGTACCCGTCGACAAGCCCTGCGGTGATGGCACTGTTCTCTGCGGTGCACACGAAGGTTGCGGTGTACATGCTCTTCCGCATTTACGTCGTGATTGTGGGCATGAATCCCTCCTGGCACTGGCCGATCATTATCATCATGGCGATCTCGATGCTGGTCGGCGCGTTTGCTGGTCTCGCGGAGAACACCATGCGTGAGGTGCTGGCCTACCAGATGGTCACGGGTATGCCGTTCATTCTGATCGTGTTGGCGTTCACGGACGCTAACGACGGGGGCAGCGCCAAGGCTGCCCTGGCTGCGGGTATTTTCTACGCAATCCACCACATGGTGACTGTCGGCGCCCTCATTCTGGGCTCCGGCGCGGTGGAAGAGACCTACGGTACGGGTACGCTCTCTAGGCTTTCGGGGCTTGCTCGCCGCGACCAAGCGGTTGCCTGGGTGATGGCGGCAATGAGCTTCTCCATTGTGGGCTTCCCACCGTTTTCCGGCGTGTGGGGCAAGGTGGGCATTGTCTTTGCCTCTGCCGCCACTGGCGATGCTCGCTCGATTGTTGCGATCACCGCAATCATCGTTGCCTCACTGGGCTCGCTGCTGGCCATGATTCGCCTGTGGCGCGCGGTCTTCTGGGGCCGACCCATGCAGGGCGTGGATGATTCCGTTCGCGTTCCGGGCGCGCTGGTTGCGCCGTCCGCCATGCTGGCAATTGTTTCCGTGGCCATGTTCGTCGCGGTCGGTGCCGTCACTTGGGCGACCACCGGCGCGGCTGATGCGCTGCTGAATATTGATGGCTACCGCGAGGCCACACTCGGCGGGGTTGAAAACGCCATCGGAGGTATTTACTGATGAAGTTCCTGCATGTTATCCGCTATTCCCTCTGGCTGGTCTGGCAGGTTGTTGTGGCTGCGACGGACGTGGTGCGTGATACGCTGCGCCCGCACCAGAAGCAGCAGCCGGTGCTCATTGGGCTGCCGCTGCGTGTGGAGACTGACCTTGAGGTCACTCTCTTTGCCGAGTCCATCACCATGACCCCGGGCACGCTGGTCTGCGGTGTCCGTGAGACCGATGTGGGACGGTTGTTCATCATCCACGCAATCTTCGGTGCCGACCTGGACGCGCTGTACGACTCCCTCTACGACATGGAGGAGCACCTCGTTCCCAGCCTCCGCGATGTCCCCCGCCCGAAGGCGTTCGTCTTCGAGGAGTACAGCGCGGGCAAGTTCATTGACCCGGATGCCGTCGTCGGCGTTGCCGCTGAGGTCGACCATGGTCTGCCGCTGCCGGATGGCATTGCCTCCAAAGGCGAAGACAAAGGAGCACACTCATGAATGACACATTGATCGATCCCACCGCAGTACAGGTAATCAGTGGCATTGGCATTGCTCTATGTTCAGTGGCGCTGCTTGTGGGAGTGGTGCTGATCTTCCGGGTCAAGGGCAATGTCTCACGCGCAGTGCTTTCCGACGCTGCCTTCTACCCCATGGTGGGAGTGTTCCTCACAACTGCCATGCTGCGGACTACGGCCATCACTTTCGATATTGCAATGCTGGCGGGTCTGCTTGGCATTTTGTCGACCGTGGGCCTGGCCCGAGTTATTTCCCGTGGCCGCCGCTAAGACCGATTAAGGACGAATCGCAATATGAGTATCGCTTCAATTCTTGTAACTATATTGTTTGCCGTGCTGGTCATTGGCGGATCTTTGTACCTGCTCCTGGCGGGCGTGGCCATGTGGCGCTCTAAAGATGCCTTGAGCCGGTTGAACCAGCTTTCAGCCGGAATCATGGTGGGCATCCCCGCACTGGTGATTGCCAACTTGGTCCTAGAGGCCGACCAGGGCGATTTGACGTGGGGCAAAACCCTCACCGCCATTCTGGCCATTGTTGCTGTCCTGGTCGTCGCTACTGTCGCCTCCGAGGTACTTGGACGCGCGGTGCTGGGTGCCCGTGATGGCTCCGCTGAGGACTACGTGCCGGAGCGGTAGCTAGCGGCACGGGAAACGTCCTGAACACACCGTTAGCGGCCAGTTTCACAGCGACCCCTCAGCGCGCTCCGACACCCCCTTTAGGCCACCCGGCCTACCCAAAAGGGGGTATATTTCCCCACACTTTTGGCCCCCCACAATGTGATGTACCTCTCATGGGCTATGGCCCGCTCGTTAACCCCGTTTATGCCCCTAAATTGAGCGGCAGTTTTTGCCGTTAACCAAACTTTGGTTTCCCTTACTTAGGGAACCCTTAGTTATCATTTGTGACGAATTTGCCGTTTGCCTGCACCTTTGTGACACCAAGAACAAAACAATCAATGCAATTCCGGTAAATTTTAAGAAAACAACGCTTTTGTCATCCGATATTCAGGCAGAGGCCGGAGTCGTCACAGACACCACAAAACCGCCCTCTTTCCAATGTTTTTAGGCGAATTTGAGCGAGCTTTGAGGGACGCAACCGACCGAAAGCGGATTGAGGCACTTATTTTTTCATTGCAGCCCCTTGCCCCATCGGTTAACTTAATTTCTGTGAGTTCGCCAAGAGCGACTCAAAATCTTTACCCCCGAGAACCTAAGGATTTTCTCATGTCCTGCTCCGCAGAAGATATCGCAACCATCCTCGAAGCCCTTCCGGCCGTCACCGTCGAGAGCCCGCTGCCGGCTTTCGAGCAGCTGGCTGGCAACGACGTCAACTTCGCTAACGTCGGTGGCGACCTGAACCTGCCGTTCGGTAACGACTTCCTGGACATCTCCGTCACCGACGACCACTCCACCCACGACTCCCACGACGTCGAGGTTTCCGACTTCCTGAACCCGGAGACCACCGTCGACAAGTCCAAGGACTTCGACTTCCTGAACCCGACCATCTCTGGCCTGGCCAACGGCTAGTAAACCCCGGGCTTCATGGCAGGACAATAGCTCCGCCAATCCTTGACACAATAAACCGCGAGTCTCTAAAAAAGACTGCGGTTTATTGTTCAGTTAAAACCGATATTCTTCATTTCGTTACTGTCTAAAAGGAACACCAAAAATGGACGTCACTCCTATCGTTGAGGTTCTGGAAGCAATGCCTTCCGGCCCGACCGTCAACGTCACCTTCGAGATTAACCCGACCATCGATGGTGATCTGACCCTCCTGGAAACCGGTGACTGGAACGCTCCGTTCGGCCGCGACTTCATGGACATCAACATCACGAACGATCAGTCCACTCACAATGACAACTCCACCCACGTCTCCGGCGTTGAGGCTGATAGTGTCTCCGACGCTGCCGAACAGGGCCGAGAGGTGTCCGAGTCCGCCGAAGAGGCTGACGAGGCTGCAGCTGCTCCGAAGTCGCTTTTCAACGGCTCCCCGAGCCTGCCGGGCATCGGTGCCTAAAACAGCTCACACTTAGGGTTGTTCCTTAGCCGCCCAAACCGGGCCGGCGTGCAGGCAACCACAAAGCCGTGGCTGTCATGCACAGACAGAAGTTTTAAATAAAGCGTTGGCCCTGCAGATGGTTTGACCATCTGCAGGGCCAACGCTTTTCTATTTACTGTGACCTACCGCGTGACTGCGCAGCTCTACTCTGCGGTTTTACTGCACAGCCCCACGCGGTTGCTTTACTTCGTTGCCTTGAAGCGCTTTTCCACCTCGGCACCGAGCCAAGAATCAACGTTGGTCCAGTACTGGTAGACACGCTGCTCCACCTCTGGGGAGACACCCTGCATGGCACCGACGATGTTGTTTGCCAAGCGATCGCGCTCGGTATCGTCCATCACGTTGCGAACAAGGTCGCCTGGCTGCGAGAAGTCATCATCCTCAGGGTGCTGCACGTAGGCGCCAGCGTAGAACTCTTCGCCCACGCTCTCCCACTGACCAAAGGCACCAGCATCGACCTGGCCGGCGTGACCGGAGCGCACTGGGCAACCAGCAGCCTTAGCTGCAGCCGCAGTATCGGCCTCCGGACCGCGAGCAGTGGCGTTGGAGCCGTGAACCGGCAACTTCGGATCCGAGTAGTAGTACGTGGCCGCACCATCCTGCGAGAAGGAATTCACTGGGCAGCGAGACTGGTTCACCGGCAGCTGATCGCTGTTGACGCCAAGACGGTAGCGGTGCGCATCAGCGTAGGAGAACACACGCGCCAGCAGCATCTTGTCCGGCGAGAAGCCGACACCCGGGACCGTATTCGACGGTGCGAAAGCGGCCTGCTCAACCTCAGCAAAGAAGTTGCCCGGATTGCGGTTCAGAGTGAAGTGGCCGACCGGAATCAGCGGGTAGTCCTTCTGAGACCAGGTCTTGGTCAGGTCGAACGGGTTCACCTTGTAGCTGGCGGCCTCGTCGTAAGGCATGATCTGCACCTTGACGTCCCAGGTTGGGTAGTCGCCGCGCTCAATCGCCTCGAAGAGATCCTGGCGAGCGTGGTCGGTGTTTTCGCCAACCAGCTCGGCGGCTTCATCATCCGTCAGGAACTCCCAGCCCTGGCGAGTCTTAAAGTGGTACTTAACCCAAAAACGCTCCCCTTCAGCGTTAATCCACTGATAGGTGTGAGAACCGAAGCCATCCATATGACGGAAGTCCTTCGGAATACCGCGGTCACCCATCAAGTAAGTGACCTGGTGAGCGGACTCCGGAGAGGCAGTCCAGAAATCCCACTGCATATTGGCGTCGCGCAAACCTGTGTCCGGCAGGCGCTTCTGAGAGTGGATGAAGTCCGGGAACTTAATGCCATCGCGGATGAAGAACACTGGCGTGTTGTTGCCCACGATATCGAGGTTGCCCTCTTCGGTGTAGAACTTCAGTGCAAAGCCGCGCACGTCACGCCAGCCATCCGGGGAGCCCTGCTCACCTGCGACAGTGGAGAATCGCGCCAGCATCGGCGTGACCGTGTTCGGCTGGAATACTGCAGCCTTGGTGTACTTGGAGACATCCTCGGTGATGGTCAGTTCACCGAAAGCACCTGCACCCTTAGCGTGAACAACGCGCTCCGGAATGCGCTCGCGGTTGAAGTGCGCGAGCTTTTCCAGCAGGTGGATGTCGTGGAGGTTAATACCTCCCTGCGGGCCATTGGTTAGCGAGTGCTGCTCTGTAGGAACCGGCGCACCGTTGAGGCGAGTGGTCGGACCATTGGAACCTTCATAGAGATTGGACATGGGGATTTCCTCCTAAAGACAGGGGCTAGATGGCAGTCACAACATGCCCTGACGTTTTCCACCCTACACGAAGTTTCATATTTTTCCTATTAGTCACTGGAGATTGATATGTGTCCTTAATTATTAGTCCGATTAGGTTCGCTGTATCAGCCGCAAACACTCGGCCCTAAAAAGGGCAAAATTCCCTCCGCGAAAACCACACGCGATGGCCGTCGAAAAGCACTTACCGCGCTTTCATGCAATACCTATCAGCACTGAACAAAAGGTATAGCCAGCACTACCACTGCCCGCGGAGGTTAAGGGTAGGATTTCACGCGTACCACGCTGTCAATTTGGATTCTGATCGGATACTTCTGCAGACATGAAAAAACAAGGGAGGGGCGCAAAAGCGCTCACAATCTTCAAGTACACGCTGGCGTTGCTGGCGACCATTGCGCTTCTCAAGATCGCATTCTTCCCCGCTAACGACGAGGACTTTGCGCAAGCAACCGGTGATTTCTCCCAACCCACCACGGAGCTATCCCCTCAGCGAATCAATAACACGCAGAAGCTGTCTGCCACCATCGTCCCGGACGAGCCCACCGTAATCCGCGCCAACGCTTCCGGTGAAATCACTGACGCCTATGTCAACAGCGGCGGCAACGCCGTAGAGGGGCAAAACCTGCTTCAGGTGAAGAAGACCTCGGTATCTGAGACTGCCAGCACCTCCGGCGGCGCGGATTCCGATGAAGAAGGCGCCGCAGCCGCCGCACCCGAAACTACCGTGACCTGGGGAAACATCACCGCTAAGGCCTCTGGCACTGTGCAGTGGGATATCGTCATCGGCCAGACGGTTGAGATCGGCCAGGAGATTGGCACGATTTCGCCGAACAGCTTCCACGCCGTAGCACCTATTAAGCCGAGCCAGCTGTACACGCTGGGAGACTCGATTAACAATGGCCGCCTCGCCATCACCGATGGCCCGGCACCGTTTTTGTGTGATTCGGTGAAGACTGTCACGGGAAGTGGCACGGGCTCGCAGAACACCGGCGCCGGAGAGGGTGCTGGCATGGGTGCCGCCGCTGCGGGGAGTTCCTCGGGCGGCCCACAGCTGCGCTGTGACATTCCCGCAGATCAGACCGTCTACGAAGGTGTTCCTGCCACGCTGATTCTCGGCAGCGGCACCACCTCCGAGGTCCCGGCGCTGCCGGTGACCGCTGTGGAGGGACGCTTCCGCGAAGGTGTTGTCTACGCTCCGGCTAAGGATGGCGGCAAGCCCACCAAAATCAAGGTTGAGCTCGGCGCCAACGATGGCACTTTCATTGAGATCAAGCGCGGCCTGAAGGAAGGCCAGCAGGTTTTGGAGTACGCGCCTTCCTACAAGGACGATTCCGCCGGCGACGACACTGACACCGGCACTGGCGCTGGTGATGGCAGCGACACCGGCTTCGATGAGTCCGGCGATGACGCTGGCTCTGAAAAGTAGGCCCGCGCCATGCTTAGTTTGACCGCAGTCACTCGAACAGTGACGCTCCCCAACGGCGAGGAGCTGCCTATTTTGAAAGGCATCGACCTCGAAGTGCCCCGCGGCGAGCACCTCAGCATTGTCGGCCAGTCCGGTTCGGGTAAGTCAACGCTGCTGAACATCATTGGCATGCTCGATTTGCCGGATTCCGGCACGTACACGTTCGACGGCACTGATATTTCCACCTTGTCGGATAGGAAACGCGCTGCGCTCCGGGGCGATAATTTAGGATTTGTCTTCCAGCAGTTCAACCTCTTCCCTTCCCGCACCACGCTGGAAAACGTTGAGGTTCCGCTGATGTACGACCGGGGCGAGAAGTTCTGGAATCGCACCGAGCTCGCCGCCGCGATGCTGGAGCGCGTCGGTCTGGGCGATCGTCTAGAGGCCACGCCCTCGCAGCTTTCCGGTGGTGAACAGCAGCGTGTGGCGATTGCCCGTGCGCTCGTGCGCCAACCGCAGCTCATTCTTGCCGATGAGCCCACTGGTGCGCTCGACGTCGACACCGGCAAGATCGTCATGGATCTGCTCGAAGAAGTCGCCACGGAAAACAATGCTGCGCTGATTGTGATTACGCACGATTTAGAGGTCGCCGAGCGCGGCGATCGGGCACTTGAGCTTCGCGACGGTCAGTTGCACGCCGACTCCGTCCTGCTATCTGCCGCCAACGCTATGCACGGCTTCGAGGAGGTTGCTGATGACGACGAATAAAGAAACAGAATCGAAGTCACGGCCTTCCTTCCTCTATGCAGCAACGCCTTATCTCGGCGCTCTGCTGGAAGCGTGGCATGAGCTGCGCATTAACCGTGGCCGCATCATGCTGTCGCTGGTCAGTGTGGCCGCCGCAGTGTGGGCGATGACCACAGTCATTGCGCTTGGCAATATTCTCACCAGCTCTCAGGATGCGGTAACCGCGCAGAGCACGGGTATCGCCGGCACGGTCACGTTGACTGCCGGAGCGGGTAGTTCCGGTTCTGAGGATAGTGGAGACTTCGGCGATGGCGGCTTCGGCGGTGACAGCAGCGCCGGCACAATGGCCGATAGCTTCGGCAGCTTCGGCGGCGCGGGCGTCGGCGGAAACGGACCGGACGATTTGAGCGTCATCAATCCGGACGGGTCCATCAACGACGCTTTTTCCGCTGCCACGCATCGCCTGGTAGAGACCACCCATGCCAACTTGTGGTCGCGAGTTCGCATGCAGCCAGCCACACCTGAGCACAATATGGATGACTGCGCACCGGATGATTACGAGTGTTTTTCGCCAGGCACCCCCGAGCTGATCGCCGCTGACCCGGGCTGGTTCGATATCTACGCCCGCACCATCGTGCAGGGACGTCGCCTTGAAGATGCCGATGGCCAGCGCTTGATGAACCCCGTGGTGGTCAACGACCAATTCTACGAAAGCCTGGGAAACCCAGCACTAGCCGACCATCCAACCTTCACCTTGAAGGAAACCGGCAACACCACTTTCACCGTGGTGGGAGTGTATAAGTCCCTCGGATCGTGGGACGCCCCGAGCATTGTCACGCACTACGATTCTTTCCTCAATGCCGGCTACGAGGGGCCGGTGGGTGAGCCGCAACTTCTCGTCGCTACGCCTGAGGAGTCCGCGAAGGAGAACCAGAAGGCGCTGCACAATATTTTCCAGGCGGAGCTCGGCCCCAGCTGGAAGGTGAATACCTCCCTGTCGGAGAAGGACACGGAGATTTCCCAGGAGATGAATAACACCATCACCACTGCGCTGGGCATTATCGGCGGCATCGTGATCGCGCTTGGCGCGTTGGGGCTGCTCACAGTCTCGATTGTCACCATTGGCCACCGTGTCCGTGAGATTGGTATTCGTCGCGCAATGGGCGCGTCGGCAGGCCGGATTTTTATCTCTGTGTTCTTGGAGTCGATTGTCGCCACGACGGTGGCGGGCGTGGTTGGCGTGATTGCATCGATCATCACGGTCAAGCAGCTGCCGCTGGATAAGATGCTGGCGTTGCCGCTGGAGACGGGCGCCGTGGCCTACCCCGTCACGGCCGCTGTAATCGGCGTGTTGGTCGCGACGTTCGTGGGCGCGCTGGCGGGTATTATCCCGGCCACCATCGCAGTCCGCGTCAAGCCCATCGACGCCATCCGCTTCTAACACTTCAGCCCCTAGTTCGCCTGGCTGCGTCGCCGCCTGCTTTTTGCAGGTGAGGCCACGTGCAGCCAGGCGAATTATCTTTAGGTTTTAAGTTGCTAAGCTATTGCCATGACTCCTGCACGCCTCGTCTCTAATGACGAATACATCACGCAGCTGGCGCTGAAAGCCGGTCGCGGTGATCAGGCTGCGCTGACGGAGTTTGTGCGGCTGACGCAGAAGGACGTGTGGCGTCTGGTCGCACATCTGGGCGGCGTTGATGCTGCGGATGATTTAACGCAGGAGACGTATCTGCGTGTCATGGGGGCACTTCCCCGCTTTGCGGCGCGTTCTTCTGCCCGCACCTGGCTGTTGTCGCTGGCCCGGCGCGTGTGGGTGGATTCGGTCCGCCATGATTCGGCGCGCCCGAAGAAGTCTGCGGTGGAAGTGGAAAATGCTGCCGAGCAGTTTACGACCAGCGAGTCGTGGTCAGAGCTCGCTGACGCTCGCGTGCTGCTGGAGCAGCTGCCGGAGGAACGCCGCGAGGCACTCATTCTGACGCAGGTGCTGGGTTACTCCTACGCGGAAGCCGCGGAAATCGCAGGTTGTCGCGTGGGCACTATTCGCTCCCGTGTCGCCCGTGCGCGCCGCGATTTGGTTGCTGCGCTTGACGACGGCGACAGTGCCAGCGGCGACTCTGCAGCTGTTTAGACCCGCTCCGGCCAGGGGACGTAGCTAGCCGTTGTAGGTTGTCTCTCCCGCGAGGCTAACTAACGGTCCAGTTCGATTTTGTAGGTCGAGGCGATATCCGCATGGCCGAGGGCATCACGCATTTCACGCTCCGCGTTTTTCAGGGCAGCTACAACAGCGGGGAGGCTCGCCTGCGGTGGCATTGCCACAGTCACTTCCAAGGTGGGTATTCCATTATCCCGGTAGACCCGTGAATCCGCCTGGTTGATGTGGGCGTTGCGCTCTAAATCGGTGCACACCGCATCGGCAACATCGGCGACCGGCAGCGAAATCTCTCCTAACTTTTCCTGTGATTCTGATGCGGAAACCGTGCTGAACCGGTGCGATCGCAGATTAGCGACCACCAAGCTGCAGCCGACCACCGCTAGAATCGCTGTGATTACACCGAGGACGGGAACATACCAGCTTTGCTCAGGTATTTTTTCCCAGGATTCCATCCGCCCGGTGTCGTGAAGCCACTGTGCAGGAGCGACATCGAAGTAGCTAGCAATTGCCCATGTTGCTACCAGTAGTAACAGCGCTGAGAAGAGGAACAACACAATTCGGTCGAATACGCTTACTGATGTTTTCACTTGTCATCACCTTCGTATCCGCCGTGAGTTCCGGAAGCCAGTGCCGCGCCATTCTGGATTTCTTGGTAGTCAGACTTATGCATCCAAACTGGCAGGTTGCCATCGTCATCGACGCGTACATACCGGCGCGGGGCGGGAAGAAACACCGCTATGAGCTGTCCCAGCCCATAGATTGCAGCGAGGATTCCGACGAGGAGCAACACCCATGACGCGGCTGAGCCCTGTGGGTTGCTGAACCAGTCGAATACCGGTTGTAACCATGAGGTGTCACCTGAGCTATTGGCGCTAATGATTGCTTCTCTACCTGCGACTATGGCCGCTGCAATCATCAACAGACCGGCGAAAACTCCCAGCCCGCGGATCTTTGGTGATTGACGCGGGTCACGTCCCTGGCGAGTTTCTACTGACTCGTCCGAGACCACCGCGGCCGATGACATCTCAGTCGGCGTCATAGGGTGTCACCTCAATCTTTTTCAGTGGGCGCGGCTCTGGCGTGCTTACCACCACGGTACGTGGTTGTGGCACGGATACCGGGCGCAGCTGCTCCTGTCGCGGTGCGCGAACTTGTTTCAACCGGGTTGGACGCGGCACTTTAACCGGCCGCAATAGCGCTGGTCGTGGCGCCTTAACGCTAATTGTGCGTGGCGACGGCACTCGTACCGGACGCAGCTTTGGTTGCCGAGGGACACTCACCTGCACCAAGGACGTCGGCTTTGGTGCTGCGACTTTTCGCAGCTGTATTGGCCGTGGAGTTGGTGTGCGACGCACCTGTACCGGCTTCGGCGCCGAGGTGCGAGTCACTGGCAGCGGCGGTGGTGCAACAATGCGTCGGGCTGGTTGCGGCTTCGGTGCCTTAATAGCCACAGCTGGTTGCGGCTTCGGCGGCGTGATGAAGCGCACCGATTGTGGAGCAGGCGCTGGGACACTGCGTACTCGTTCTGGACGCGGCGGAGTAATGCTGCGTACCGGCTGCGGTGCCACCGGAGTAATGCTGCGCACTGGCTGAGGCTGCGGTACTGAAATATTGCGTACCGGCTGCGGCGTCGGTACAGCGATGGACTGCACTTCTGGGACCCACCGCACCTGTGGGGCGGCTACTGCCTGCTGATTCACCCGGACAGGTGTCAGCTGCGGGTGATCCGAAAAGTGCGCCAAGTCCTCTCTGGTGACACGCACGTGCCCGGGTTCGACGCTGTCGATGTCAACATCGACGGTGACATTTTCAAGACCGGCCATGTCCGTGAGCCAAGTTGCGACGCTGGAACGAATGCGCACCGCAATTTCCGCTGTCGGCGCCGGCCATGATGCAACGGCGCGAACTGCGACTCGAACTGCACTAACGGCATTGGTCGTGGCAGAACTAGGGGCAATCGCACTATCGATAGAGACAATTGGATAGTCGCGCCCTAGCACACGGGATTGGTCGAGGGTGCCGGGAACCGCGCGCACGGCCATCTCTACGATGCGGCGGATTGCCTTTTCGCTTACGACGGTGGTGCCACGCGTTGCTGGAACGTGGATAGTCACCGTCGGCGGCCTCCTCGGTTGAACTTACGGTTGAGTTCGGGCGCATCGATTTTGCCATCGAGTACCGCACCGGCTGCACCGGCCAGAACTCCGAAGGCAATAACCGCAAGAAAACCCGTGAAACCACCAATCATTGCGGCGAAGCACAGGACAACGGCAATCGTCGCGAAGGTCTTTGTGTAATTATCGAACATGAAATTCCCCTTTATACGGGCCTAACTACCCATCCTGCCCTGCTCCGACGCGCAATAGTTGTCAACTACTGGACGCGTGGCTGTTCCTTGGGCTCGTTAGCAGCCGCGATGGCCTTGCGCTGCTCTTCGCGCTGCTTAGCGGCCTCTTCTTCGCGCTCCTGCGGGGTCTGGTAGTCGGTGTGAACATCGGAAACATCGACATTGACTTCAGTGACCTCGAGGCCGGTCATACGCTCAACGGAGCTAATGACGTTCTGACGGATAGCCTCAGCCAGTTCATGGATGGCAACGCCGTACTCGGCAATGATGGTGACGTCGACTGCAGCCTGGCGCTCGCCGACCTCAACAGCAATTCCCTGGGATACGTTGGCGCTGCCGCCGGAAACAAACTCACGGACGGAGCCAGCGAAGCGATCCATGCCGCCGCCAAGGTCATAGACACCGGAGACCTCGCGGGTAGCGATACCGGCAATCTTGGAGACGACGCTGTCGTCGATAGAAGTGTGGCCGTGGCCGGTTCCCTTATTCGCGGAGTCCGAGCCAGCCTGAGTTGCCGGGGTGTTCTTAGCAGTGTTCTTTGCATTGTCAGCCATGATGTGCCGTTCCTGTTCTCAGTGTTGTAGACGAAATGTCTGGACAATGCCGATGCTATAGCCGCCACAGGCAATCTGCAGTGCGGCTAGGAGTACATGACTGCGAGAGAGCCCCTCCAGCAGGGATTTCGTTATGAAAGTCTTTTAGAAAACTGGATTACAGACTTGATGTGCTTTTCTTCCCCGCCATCACGGAGAGCGCTGTAATTTCTAGATTATCCCTGCTTGGCGGCAGGATATGACCTCTCATTTCCCGTTCTGACATCACGAACGAACCCCACGTGCCAGCCGTTTGCTAACAAATTCGACAACTTTGTATAACGAGTGGCAACTTACAGCGAGATTCCACGTTTAAGCGGTGTGTTAATGCCGACCACGATCGAAACTCGTGCGCACCGCGATTTGGTTGCCGCGCTTGACGACGGCGACAGCGCCAGCGGCAACTCTGCAGCTGTTTAGCCCCACTCCCCAATGGGCGTTGGCCTTTCTTCTACCCCATTTTTAGAACGCTACCGCACATGATTGATCACTTGAGCGTAGGTTCTGTCTTAACTGATAGGTTTATATATTTCCTTATATTCGCGATACGAAACGGGTATATGAACTGCCCGACACGCATACGTTCCATCTTTTTCGACGAGATTAGCTTTGTTTTTACGCATCTTTGGGATGATTGGACGCTTACTTTGCGCGTTCGTATTCGCCCTCTAGGAACCACAGCCTGAGGAAATGCTTTTCAATGCGCGACCTGAAAACGCCACAACCAGTTTTTGGGCCGCCACCGACCAACTCACTGAGGAGCAGATTTCCCCATGAATAGACCTTCATGGATTTTCACTGTCACTGCCGTTATCACCGCTACAACCGGACTACCGGCCTACGCGGCCACCATCAACCAAGGCGATCCAGTTGTCATCGTTCACGCTAATGGACCACAGGCTAGTGTCTGTACAGCCGGCTATGTCGACAAAACCAATTCGCAAATCTACACTGCAGGTCATTGTGGACAAGACGGAGACACAGTGACGGATGGGACCTTTCAGAAAATTGGAGTATTCCAACCGTCTCCCACCTATGACCATTCACTAGATACAGGAAACGACATTGGAGTTGTCTCGCTTGATGACCCCGCTACTGCCGGTGAGAATTCGTATTCAGGCGATTCGACTCTATCCCCCACAGATGTTCAAACTGGCGAGACAGTCTGCATATACGGAAACACTACGGGGAGAGTTTCCTGCGGTTTAGCCGCTGATCGCGAGGCATACCAAATCGAGGACAACGCTCTACAGGTTCAGAACGTACACGCTCAACGAGGCGATTCCGGTGGCCCTGTATGGGTTCCGGAAAAAGGCGCTGTCGGCGTTGTATCGACTACCTGGAACATCATCGATGGGAACGGGCAGCAGCTTGGTTCCTATATCACCGCTAACTCACCCTGGTAAAAGGGCTTTGTTTGCGTAGGGCTTCCTGATGGGTGGGACGCGAGTCTTGTTCTTTGTGCTGCCCAATGGGTTCTGTGCAGGCGACTGCACAGAACCCATTCTTGTTATTAGGACTGCTGGCGGCGAGTCCAGAACCAACCGCAGCTTGCGACTACCGCACCAAACAGTGTCCAGAGAAGAACTCCGTTTCCGCCGGTCTTTGGCAGCTTACCGGTCTTGGTGTCGGTCACCTGCATGATCATGAGTTCGCCGGAGCCTTCGGCCTTGATAAGCGGGCTGCTGCCACCTACCACTGAGACGGTGTACTCCTTGGTCTCCTGGTCAATTGAGATTTCAAAAGCTACTGGCTCTGGCAGCAGGCTAAGTCCTGCCGGTGCCATCGTTTCTACAAGGTAGAAAGTGCCAGTTTCAGTGATTTCAATTGACTTCTGAGCAGGCGTGATGGTGTAGACCGGTCCTCCACTGTAATCCGGCTGCCCACCAGCCGAGGGGTAGATATCGAAGGTTGCACCACCAAGTCCCGGTAGAATCTTGACTCCCTCACCATCGACGTACTCCGCCTTTTCCAAGGTCAGCTTGCCCGGCTTGGTGTCCGGCGCTTCGTAGTTATCGACGACACAGGAGACGGAAGACAGGACCTTATTGGATTCCGACATCTTTACGCGGAAACCGAACTCGCCCACATTTTCCACCTTGAGAGGTGAGGTTTTCCCGTCGCGGGTTTGAGTACATACGGCGTTGAAGTCACCGGTGGAATCCAAGGTGTCACCGCGGCGGAACAAAGTGAAGCCCTGCTTCTGTGTTTCAGTCAGAACCAGCGACTGCTCACGCTCGCTTTCAATGTTCCACGATGCAGTACCCTTGTCGGATTCAGAACCGGAGGTTACCTTCATCGACTGATGAACCAGCGGGCCATTACCAGAACCGATGACATTGTTATTTGCGGACAGTGTGAACTCCCAACCAGGGGCACCGTCTTCGAGAACCTTGCCGTTTTCATCGACAATCCTCTTCTTGACCTTCACTACACCGTTGCATCGTGTGGTTACGTCTTGGGCGATTGTTTTCATCTGTTCGGCAAGCTTGCTGTAGTTAGACACCCTCACCGTGTCATCAGTGCCCGAGATATCCTCGCCCATGGTCTTGACATCACGCGTACCGTAGGTCCACCTCGATTGATTGAGAGTGACCGTCTCTTGCCTCCCATTGGGTAGACGCTCATACACCTGCAGGGTCTGGCTGCCGGCCGCGTCGTACGCCATTTTCAGGTTCACCAAGATGTCGGTGCCGATGTAATTGGCGTGGCTAGCCTTCGGGTGGTCACTTCGAATTTTGTAGTACAAACCTGGACTTTGTCCCGGATCTGCTGTCCAGGCAATGCGCTTGGCGTCTTTGAGCACCAGATCATTCGTTACAACGGGGCGTTGGCTGCTTCGCCCGCCAAGAGTCAGGTCGACCATGAGCGGCACAACACGGGTACCGGCAGCTTTGAGTTCGTTGGATGCTTTGATTGCGTCGTTGAGAGCACTAGCCTGAACGAATTCACCACCGATGCCCTTGCTCTTGATTGTCGAGGAGGTCGTGGGCATACCATCAGTGATGAAGTACACCACGTCGTAGTCGTTATCCTTGACCTGCTTCAGGCCCGCTTCCCAGTTCGTAGCACTGTTATTTGCGTTATAGCTCCAGTTCTTAACTACGTCCTTTGCTCGCTGGACGCCCTGCTCCGACAGCATTGAAATATATGGTGGGTTCTGACCGTGTGTCGTTCCAGCCTGATTAGCCGGACCGCCACTTGCGAAGTTATAGATGCCGAGCTCGGCTGGGGTGCCCTGCAGGGAATCGATAAATGCATTCGCGGCCTTTTTAGATGCTTCGAAACCATCAGTATCTGCGTAACGGAGCGATGTCGAAAGGTCTGCTACTACGGCAATGCGCAGGCCACAACGCTGTGGCATCGGCGGGTTAGGGACTCGCCCATGCACCCACTTAGCTCCATCTGGTGGCGAAATAATCTCCGGTGGTTTTTGCTCGTCCTTTTTCTCTCCGTAGACATCCAGAGTGACCTTCAAATTCTTGTTCTGCGAGAGATTATTAGTGAAGGTGAATACCGCATCCTTCGGCACAACGGCAGAGTCAACCGGCTTGCCATTCTTTACCGGCACGACGTCCATAGTGATGAAGCCATTGCCAATATTGACGTTGCGCTTCTGCAAGGTGACACCTGGCTCGATCTGATCCAGGGTGAGATTGTACTTCTGCGGGTCCAAGAAGGTCGCGTCAGTCTCGATACGCACGGTTGCGTACTTCATGTGAGATTCCTCAGTCACCTTAGCCGTAAAGGCATTGGGCTTCTTCGGATCTACTGGGTCAGCTTTAACTGCAAACTCGTGGCCGATGGCATCAAAGTGACGCCCTTCGACAGCCGGTGGCTTGGGATCTTCAGAAGAATTTGAGCAGTCTTTAACTTCACCACTTAGATTGAAAGTCCACTCGGTACGCGCATTCGGAGCAAGCTTAAAACCTGGCTGCGCTACAGCAGTGACCTTGACTGAACCCGGCTTGTTCTGCTCATAGACATGAGGTCCGGCAGGCGTCTTTTTTGCGTTTAGGTAGTAATCAACACCCTTGGTGTCCGGGATATTGATGTAAGCCTTCTCCACGCACTCCGGTGCAGTCGCAGGATCAACAAGGGTCGGATCCGCAGGAGTTACCGTTCCTGGTTCTGGCTCCGGATTCTCCGGCTCGGTGGGCTCAGTCGGCTCCGTTGGATCTGTTTCTCCGCCGACTACGTCAAATTTTGCAGAAATCACAGTGTTCGGTGAGCCACGGTGGACTCCCTTAAACTCAATCTCCGCAGCGCCGCCGATGGTAATTTCCGGCAGGGTTACCTCGAACTTTTTGCCGCTAACCTTCTTATAAGTTGCCTTGGTCTCGTACCAATTTCCATCAGTTCCCGTGTAATACACCGTGAAGTCAGCCGGGTTTGGTGCAGGATAAAAGACGGTTTTGGATTCCAGCGTGACAACCGTGCCTGCGCCCAATGTCAGAGTCCCACCGCTGAGCTGGTCGGCGGGAATCTTGTAATTAGGAATATGGCGATCGCCTTTTTGTGTGTACTTCTGCTGCTGAGGAATCGTGAACGAACGATTCTCCGCTGCGTAAGGGGTCGCCGCACGGGGCGCCATCTGCGGCACAGCCTCTGTCTCCGGTGACACCTCTAGTGCTCCGGAGTCATCGAGAGGCTCAGCAGCCCCTCCTTCATCGACGCTGCTCTGGTCATCGGAATCGAGCTGGGTCTCCTGCTCCTCTGTCTGCGCCTGCGCCTGCGGCACGGTGGGAGCAAAAGCCTGACCGCTGACAACGAGAGCTACCGCTAGCAAAGCAGCCAAGAACATGCGAAGCGTAGTTCGCATTGAATCCGGCAAGCGGAATGTTGTCGAAAACATTAGTTCTTCCCACTTTCTGAGTTCTTCTTGCTAGCAGCGATAATGACGAATCCTCCGCCGATTAGTGCTGCAGCGACGGCTACCAGCCCTGCTACCTGCACACCGGTGAGTGCCAGGGAGCCAGATCCTCCGCTACTTCCCGAGCTTGAGGATGAACCCGACGAGCCCGAAGGCGTCGAGGTACCAGGCTCACCAGGTGGCATGGAAGTAGTCGACGTTGTCGTCGAGGTTCCCGGTTCACCCGGAGTTGTCGGAGTTGTCGGCGTCGTCGGAGGCGTCTTCGGCGGGGTCGATGTTCCCGGCGTAGTCGGCGGTGTTCCCGGTGGCGTTGTCGGAGGGGTCTTCGGCGGAGTCGTTGGAGGTGTCGACGGTGGTGGCGTCTCCCCCGGCTTATGCGACTTCGCCACAATGACGCCCTCTACCGGCGTGGAGTCATAGCCCGCACCGTAGAACGGCACCGATACCAAGAAGGAGTTGATCTCCCGGTAACTGTCATTCGGAGCCGTCGAGGTCACAAGATAGATGCCCTCCGGCAAATCACTGAATTTAACAGAGCCGTTTTCGTCAGTGACCTGGCTGAAGTGGAGGTCTTTCGGCCACTCGGCAAGCTCAGCTGCGGTGGCGTTTTCCACCTTCTCGCGGTCCTGCTGGCTCGCCGGCGAGATTCCCTTGAGACGTTCCAGATGAATGGTCACGCCAGAAATAGAGCCCGATGCCGACGAATTATCATCGTCCGGGTTTCCTGGGCTCAAGGTAATTCGCACAATGTCAGTGCCGCTCGTTGCTGAAACGCCCGGAGCGTCCACGCGTCCAACAATCCTGGCCGCGTTGGCGTCATTCGCGCCGATTGCACCCATCACTGCAACCAGAGCGCAGGCAGCTAAGAACGCAGCTATCCGGTTCCAGGTGGATGTCAAATATTTATTCATTGTCGTTTTCCCACCACGAAGTGTTGTTATTATCCTCGGACGCTGATTCGCTGCCGTCAGCGAGTTCATCGCTGTCTGCGTCGCCATCAGCAGTCTCGACGTCCGCGTTCTCGGCGTCGTCGTCAAGCTCTTCGTCGGCGTCGAGGCGTTGGCGCCAGAGCCACCACGCAAAGCCTGTGCCAAGCACAAACACCGCTACGAGCAGGGCGTACATCCACCACTGCCATCCAGCTCCGTGCGTTTGGTCGAAGACATTGCTTTCCGACGGATCCATCGGCACTTGGTGCCCACGCACTAGCAGACGATGCGTGTTGATTCCGTAAGGGGTGCAAGTGATGAGGGTGATGTAGTCCTGGCCGTCAACGGGACGAAGATCATCGGTCTCATGCGGAAGTACAACCTTGATTTGATCAATTTCGTACTTCAGCTTGTGGCCTGCGACCTGGATATAGAAGGCGTCTCCCTCTTTTGCTTTCCGCAGGTTATCGAAGAGCGTTACGTTAGTAAGTCCGGTGTGACCGGTAATGATGGAGTGGGTTCCAACACCGCCGACTGGAAGATCGGATCCGTATAGGTGTCCGAGCCCCTTGGCGAGCACCTCATCACTGGTGCCGTGGTAAATCGGCAGGTCGGCCTGAATCTCTGGGAAAATCAGACGCGCCATCACGTCGGTAGCGTTTAGCTGATCGAGATAAGCGGCGTACTCGGGGTTGTGGTCATTAACTTCGTTAAGCCACGGGTCCAGAATCGGGCCGGTGGTTTGGCGCTCGTTGTAAGCGTGAGCGCGTTCCCACTGTTCATCTTTAACTTCTTGGGGTACGGACTTTTCCAGCTTGGCAAACTCTTTGGCCGCCTTAGAGGTGCCGTAGTTGTTCAATGCCGTGGAGACAACCGGGTACAGCATCACAAGCAAGCCCACAATCACCAAAATTGCGGGGAGAACCATGCTGTTCTTTTTCGCCTGCTCAGGCTGTTCAGGCCGCTCAGCTGATGCGTCCCGCGTCAGAGTAGACGCAGAGTGTTTACCCACGGAGGAACTCCCAAGAAGTCAATCAAAAAGGGATGTGGCCTTTCTCTTTCTCACCGGCGTAGAGATGCCTGCTGTTGAAAAAGAGCACATCGAAAGGCCGCAACAGTAATTTCAGTGATGCGCAAACTACAGGAATGGCGTGCGCTGTTGAACGCACGCTATTCCCTCAACACTGGAGCTAAAGCGCTCCAGTGGCCGAGCCTTTACTCGGATTTAGTTCTTGGAACCGCGGCGGGCGAACCATGCACCAGCTGCGACGATAGCTGCACCGATAGCAGCCAGGATGCCAACACCGGCACCACCGGTCATCGGCAGGTTCGGGGTGGTGTCGTCGGAGTTAACAACCTCACCCGGGTTAGCGCCGACCTGGACGGATGCCAGCTCGTAAACACGCTCCGGGGCAGTCTGCTTAGCAACCAGCTTGAACTCGAGTGCCTCCGGCAGCAGCTCCTTACCCTTCGGAGCCTTGGTCTCAATCAGGCAGTAGTGGGACTGTTCGCCTTCGACAACCTCAGCGTTGTCTTCGAAGTCGTTGACGTGAAGACCGGTAATCTTGACGATACCGTCCTGGCCAGAGACGAAGGTGGTCTTCACCTCGTCACCCTGCTGGCCGTTAACCGGAGTCCAGGAGTCCTTCTTGGTGGTGTCAATGTCGGAGCACTTCTGGCCAGCAGCCTGGCGGACAATCTGGAACTCGGCACCTTCCAGAGCGTTGCGGTCGCCATCAACCTTCTTGAACTGCACGCCACCCCAGTAGGTCTTGACCTTCGGAGTCTCCTTCGGAGTGCTGTTCTCGGAACCGTCCGGGTTGTTCTGGAAGACCAAACCGGTGTTCGGCGCGATGTCGGTAGCTTCCTTGAACTGCGGCTTCAGCGTGGTGGTGATGGTAACGACGACCTTGTCACCAGTACCAAGAGTCTTTGCAACGTCTGGCTTCAGGTTGACATCGACATTGTTGCCCTCGAAGAACTTACCGTCGCGGTCGTCGGTTTCGGACAGAGCCCGCTCCGTACCATCTGCCTTGACAACCTTGACATCAACCTTGGTGACTTCCAGCTTCGGGTCAATCTGGTCAGTGATCTGGAACTGGGTACGCTCCGTGTTCGGCTTCAGCTGGCGAGCGGTACCCGTGACGGTGTAGACCAGCGCTTTGTCGCCGGCGTTCTGGTCCTTGTCCTTAACGGTCTTGGTCGGCTCTTCATCCTTGTAGTTCTTCGGGAATGCGTGAACGTCGTAGTTCCAGGTGGTGCCCTGAGTCTCGTCGCCTACCTTGCCATTGCTGGTCATCGGAACGAAAGCGATGAACGGAACAGCCGGGTCATAGCCTTCCTTCGGACCGGTCTCAACAACCAGGTAAGCGCCAAGAGCCAGATCCTGGCCAACGTTCCACTTGCCGTCCTGGTCGGTCGTGCCGGTTGCGACCTGCGTCAGGGTACCGTTGTCAATCAGAGCCTGAGTCGCCTGGGTACCAGTAGCGAACTCGCCAGCCTTCAGCTTCGAAGCAGCCAGCAGACCCTCGTTGGTGGTGACATCGATGGGGGTAGCGCCATCTGCAGTCTTGTTGATCTTGTAAACGGTGAAGCCGACACCTGCGAGCTTCTCGCCACCATTGGCAATAACGTCCTGGACGTCAGCTTCGGTACCAGACGGCTGACCTTCGCTGGTCGGGTTACCGAACTTATGAATGGTGAGCGAGCCCTTGGCGTCCTTATTTACCAGAGGGGAGTTGCCGGCAGCCTGGTTGACGGCAGTGTCCTGAGCGATTGCAGCCGGGGCGGAGACGCCCATCGACAGACCGACGATGGCAGCGAAGGTTACCGAGCGGGCGGTACGAGAGAACTTATTCACGAAAACAGGTCCTTTACAGAAGTCCAAAATGAAGCGACACGCTTCAATACGTCTCGCGATTCACTCCAGACGGCGACACCATCGTTCCCCGACTTGCCAAAACTGAGACTTTCCTTAAGGGAAAGACCAGTCTGTCTAACCTTTTAAGCCTAAGCGTTATGAACTTTAATGTTTGCTGGTCGAAACATTGCAGCTCAAGCCCATTGCTCGCTCGGTTAATAGCGCTCAGTGAACCGCTTACAAATAACTTAACTCGTTTCACTTCCAACCGATACCCGACGGTTACATACCGCCAAACCAAGCACCCGAAAAACCTACACAAACGTAAGAATTGCAAGAGATTAATATCTTTTTATCGAGGTCACAGCGGTTTTTCCCAATCGAGGCCGAAACCCTCTCAATTTCCCACACAATCAAACACACCCAAAAATGGGGGTAGACAATTGCTTCATAGTGATGGCTCCTATGTACAACCGCTATCACCCCAGCGCACGCCGGGAAAATGAGGACTCATCAACCTTCCAGGTTTTACAGTCACGACAACGTCGTCAAGCGAAAGCAAAAACCTTTGGGGCAAGGACGCCCCGCGGCGCACCACCCTGTGCTAGGACCCGTAAAAGCACAGAGGCAGTAAGCGACACGGGGCGCCCTGCCGCGTCAGTAGGGACGTTTAGAGAACCGCCCAGTAGTGAACATCGTTGTAGCCGTTGAGCTTGAGGACGTCACCAATCTGCTCGACCTTCTTCTTGCCCTCAGGGGTCATGCCATCCGGCATGATCTGCACGTCAGCGCTGTGATCGCCGGTGAAGGTGATGTTGACGTAGTCCTTGCCATCGCGGTGCTCAAGCTCGAAGACGTAGCGGTTGACGGCCAGCTTGCCCGAGTGCAGGAACCCACCCTTGCCCGGAGCGACAACTGCAGTGTCAGCAGAGTTTGCAGGTGCAGCTACCGCCTGTGCGGCAGTAGCAACCGGAGCGGCAAGCACGAGTGCGCCCACACCCCAGACACCGATTTTCTTCAACATGCTCATAGGAACTTCCTTATCTTCAGTGTTTCTGCAGGTTTTCTGCAGATTTGTTCTGTGTTTTTCTGCGACTGCCGGCGCCACCGTTGTTCGACAGCGTTCAACAGCCGCAGCCAATGAAATTGGTCAATGAATCGAGGCTGCGCCCCAGCGCCCCAGCGCCCTAGCGCACCAGATCAGCGCACTGGAGTGGCCTCGACGATGATGTTGTCGGCGTAACCCAACGTGCCGCCGACGAACTCGCCTCCGCAGGTAATGAGGACCAAGCGGTTCTCACCAACTGCATCGTTGACGACCTCAGGCATCTGAGCGCCCTTGACCACCTGGATCGGATCCTTGCTGACGGTGAAGTCTCGACTTTCGCCATCCACCTTCACCGTGACAGTGTCACCAGCCTTCAGGTCAGCGAAACGTGCAGCGTAACCATCACCCTGATCCACCTCATTGACGTGACCGGTAATGACGGACGAACCAGCAGCACCTTTCTCACCGGGAATCGCTGAAGCTGAGTACCAGCCCAGGCGCGAAACATCGGTCGGTGGAATCAGAGACCCCTGATCAGTCAGCTGAACGAAATCAATCGGAGCCGACTTACCATCAATGAGCATCTCCATCTCGTGCACAGCTCCCCGAGAACCCTGTGCTGGAGTAGGAAGATTCTCCTGCGCGCCATCGAGCGTCGAATCATTGCGATTGATCTGGGCAATCACCAGCAGAGCGATAACGCCGATTAATGCGATAGCGGCGATGTACACCCGTGGCTGCTTCCACCAAGGCACGTCCTGCAGGTCTTCGACTTGGCCGTCGGCCTGGTCTTCGTCCTGGTCAAACGGATCAACGTGGTCGAGTGCGCCGGTTTCGGTTTCCGGTTCGAATCCTGGTGTGTTGCCAGGTTCCTTGCCGGTCTCGTCCGAGCCAAACTGATCAGTCATGGAATCTCCTTAGTTGGTGGCTACCGTCGGCAGAGCGTGAGTAGCCAAACCGGTCGGGCCAGACGGAACCGAACTAATTGCACGTCGTTCCGAGTTCGGAGCCAACGGCTTTCCGTGGTTCTTCTGCTTATCCTGGCCAGTGCCACCGATGATGGTGACGTTGGTGTTGTTCTGCTCCAAGTGCTGATTAATCACAGTGGTCGGGGTGGCAGAGTCGCTGGTAGGTGCAGAGGAATCGTCGTTAGGCGTGTTCTGCTCGCCCTCATCCTTCGGCTGCTCAGATGGCGTGTTCTCCGGGGTCTTGCCGTTCGTGACAGTCTGCGCCGCAGAGTTGATGTCCTTGTGAACAGCAACTTCCTTGCCATTGGCATCGGTCAGAGTCTCGAAGGCAACCTGAGAAGCGCAGTCGCCGTCAGTGATGATGATTGGAACATCAACCGTGCCGGCGGATGCCGTCGGCACAAAGTGCAGGCGGCTCCTAGCGCCAGTGGACTTGCCTGTCTCCTTGCACATCAGCTCACCGGTCAGCGTGTACTTCGTGCCCGGCTTCAGGCCAGTGAAGTGCACGGTGTCGATAACGACAGCACCCTTCTCAACCAGACCCTTCCCGGCAATGCCGGCAGTAGTCGTGATGGCTGGGTTGTCCTCAGACTGCGCTGGGGTGCTCGGGTGGTTCGGCTTGCTCGGCTTTTCCGGCTGGGCAGGCTTGGTCGGCTTGGACGGCTTTTCCGGCTGGGCAGGCTTCGTCGGCTTGGTCGGCTTGCTCGGCTTTTCGGACTCGGACGTAGACGGAGTTGTCGTCTCAGACGGCTCTTCCGGCTGTGTCGTCTCCGGCTGCTCGGACGGCTCATCCTCGCTCGGAGTTACCGGAACGGTGGACGTGGTCGGCTCAGTCGAGCTGGTCTCCGGTGCGGTCGTCTCCTCGGACGGAGTTTCGCTTTCCTCAGTCGGGGTGTCTTCCGGCTTCTCCGGAACCTCTCCAGTCACGGTCTGGCTTGCGTCATTGATATCTGCGTGGTCAGCGATCTCATTGACCTGACCAGCGCTTTCCTTACCAGTCGAGTCGACCTCATCAGAGGTCAGGTGCTCGAACACGACAGCCTCAGCAACAGGAGTCTTAACAGAGTCAGACACCTCAAGAGTGACAGTCACAGTACCGCTTGCCGACGTCGGCTTGAACGTCGCCTCGCCATGACCAATCACAGAGCCATCAGCCTTATTAACCAGTTCACCGGAGAGGGTGTAGTTCTTACCAGGCACCAGGCCCTCGAAATGCACGGTGTCGACAACCTTGGCATTAGCCTCAATGCGGTTGCCCTGAAGCTCGGCTACCGTGCGCAGCTCCGGCTCCAGCGGCGTATCAGCTGGCTCGCTCGGCTTAGACGGTTCGGTAGTCTCAGTCGGCTCGGTCGGTTCCGTGGTCTGCGACTCAGTGCTGTCAGTCGGCTCGGTCGGTTCCGTCGGAGCGGCCGGCTTCGTGGACTCGGAGGTGTTAGGAGTAGTCGTCGAAGAGCTCGGCTGCTCTTCGCTTTCCGACGTCGCCGGAGTCTCAGACTCACTGGTCTCAGAAGTAGTGGTCTCGCTGGACGACGGCTCCGTTGTCTCCTCGGTCGTCGGGGTCTCTTCGGAGGTCGACGGCTGCTCCGGCTTTTCGCCGTGAACGGTCTGAGCTGCGTCGTTAATGTCCTCGTGGGAGGCGATCTCTACCCGCTGACCATCGGTGTTGTCCTGGCCATCGGCGGTGACCTCTGTCGAGGTCAGCTTTTCAAATGCAACAGCAGCGGAAACCGGCTCATCTACATCATCGGAGACGGTAATCATGACAGCCTGCTCACCCGAAGAGGTCTCCGGAGTGAATTCCACGCTGCCGGTACCCAGGATGCGATCAGCATTGGTCTTGTCCACCAGGGTGGCGTCCAGGCGGTAGTTCTTACCCGGAACCAGGTCGGTGAACTTCACGATGTCCTTAACCACAGCGCCCGCAACAATCTTGTTGCCGTTCAGGCGAGCCTGAGTGGAGATCGACGGCTTACGCGTGGTCGGCTTCTCCGGCTCGGATGGCTTGGTCGACTCGGACGGGGTCGTGGTCTCCGCAGGCGTGGTCGGTGTAGTCGGCTTCTCCGGCTCAGTCGGCTTCTCCGGCTCAGTCGGCTTTTCCGGTTCGGTTGGCTTTTCTGGCTCGGACGGCTTCGTCGGCTCTGCCGGAACTTCACCGGAAGACGGAGTGACATTGTCAATCACAATGATGTCTTGTTTCTTACCATTGTTGAAAATGTAGCCAGTGCGGTTCGTACCGTCGACGGTGCCCTGACCGACGTTAGCCGGACCAGTGAGGTAGTCGTAGACAGCCTTCGTCGATGGGTTGTGAATGCCCTGGGAGAAGTCAATGTCATCGGAGAAGTGCCACAGAGCGAACTGAGTTGCGTTATTGGCATCCAGCACATTCAGACGTCCTTTAACTCCAGCCGCCTTCCCCAGTTCATCCAAACCAACAGCTGGAGAACCGTGGTGCGCAATCCAGTTGAGCTTCCGGTATCGGTCAAAGTCGTTCCGCAGCTTGTTATTGGTATCTGTACTGCGCGAGAACTGACTGAAGTTCTGCACACGACCGGTGTCATAAAGATCACCGGCGACGCTGGCCTCAATGCAGTAACCCATTTTGTGGCTACCAAATGGTGTTGCAGCCTCGTCAAATGCCGCAATGAGTGGCTCAAAATCACGGACATTTCCATTGGCTTCAACACCCTTAACGGTTCCAGGAACACTCAGAATCTTCTGAATCGTCAGGGTTTCGCCAGTGTCTTCTGCATCCTGCGCATGCGCAATTATTGGAGATTTAGCGAAGAAAAGAGCGAGCACAGCCATGAAGCTAAATAGCGCCAACCAGCGCTTCTCGTTTGTAAAACGACCGAACATGAGCCCTCCCCCTTCCTTCGATTTCAGTGCGTTATACACCTTTCGCTACCTTTCCAGCCTTCAATGAACAATCAATGACCACGCATAAGCGTCTCCAGCCCCCATCACAGGTAGCCCAGTTGACATCGCCTTCTAATTCTCATTTATAGCGTTGGCCGTCCCCGAATATAACAAATACATTTTATGTTTGTTAGACCATTTAATTGGCACCCCTATTTCCTTTTATTTCAATGCCAATAATTGTTGTTTGCATATTTTTTCTGGGGTGGACATTTGGACACCACACACATGCCGAAGTTCCACCTTTCGCCACGACACCTAGCCATTCAACCCATAAAATCACGATTAACCTGCGCATATGAAGTTTTTTCAATGAATCCCCGCCCATTAATTTGGGTTAGAATGTCTCCCATGTCACGATTTTCATAATTGTGAGTTACGGCACAAATGACACCCCACCCCCACCTAATGAAAATGCAAGCCAATAAATCTCTAAGAGCAAAAATGATGCCTCAAGACTATTTGCAAAAGAATCCCCGGACATCATTTAATAAGCCACATAATTGTGTGCTAATTGCGGCTGCATAAATAATCGCCTCTCCGCCCCAACCTCTCCATCCGCGGTTAATAGACAAAAATGGGTCTGATTCACGGCATTCCAACAGATCACGTTATGTAAAACGCGACTGAATAGGGGACTGCAAATGTGAAACTGTGCGAGTTTATGACGCTTTCAGGACATTTTTCGGGCCATTTTTGACATAAACGCAGTCAGTAACTCGGATCGACCCAACGTCGCCAGCTATAAACACAAAAAAGCGCCTCCCCACTCCGCAAGGAGTGAGAAGGCGCTCGTGCGCTGTTACGTGTTAATAGCCGCGAGAGCTAATAGCTGCGCAGTGTCATTGTAGTGCAGTGCCTAAGTCAGCTTAAACGGCCTTAGATAGCCTTTGCACCGGTGAGGTCCAGGTCGACTGGCAGGTTGTCACCCGCACCGTCCTCGGCCAGCAGGCCACCCTGGTTGTTGCCGCCGGTCTGGGCACCCTGCTCCTGGCCGCCAGTCTGGAGGCCACCCTGGTTCTTACCACCGGTCTGCAGGCCCTGCTCCTGGCCGCCAGTCTGAAGGCCGTTCTGGTTCTTACCGCCAGTCTGGAGACCCTGCTCCTGGCCACCGTTCTGCAGACCCTGGTCACCACCGACGTTCTGCAGGCTCTGATCCTGGCCACCGGTCTGGAAACCGGACTGACGCTCACCAATCTGGCCCTTGTCGTTAACCTGATCGCCGCCGACCTTGTCGCCCTTGTCCAGCTTGTCGCCGCCAATCTGGTCGCCACCGTTCAGCTGGTCGCCGCCCGCGTTCTGGAGCCCCTGGTTGCCACCGACGTTCTGCAGAGCGTTGTCCTGATTGCCGCCAATATTCTGCAGACCCAGGTTGCCGCCCTCAGTCAGAGAGTGGAAGTTCGGGAACAGAGAGTCGACCTGAATCAGCGGGCCCTCCGGGAAGTTCACGTTGAACTCAGGTACCGGCAGCGGAGCCGGTGCTGGCAAGCAGGAAATCAGTTCGCAGATGTTGCACAGGTTATCCATGATGATCCTTTAGAAAAATGAAGTGTAGATAAATGGTGTGGCGCGATGCCCAGAGCTGAAGGTAAAAGGCTTCTCGCCTTCTCCTTTGCGGCCACTGCCGTGCTCACACGAAAACCGTACCGGTGATGAAAAACGGTCACAATATAGAAATTCGACCCACTTCAGCCAGGAAATTGGAAACAGAATAACGGCAAAATTTAACCTGCACTTATGCCCAAACGTCGCATGTCACGGGTCACATTGCTAGCCGTTTGGTCACCCCAAACCAGGCTCGCCTTTTCCAGCAGAAACGCCTCGGCACCTAATGAACTGCTCCCCATTAGTTGGACTGAGAAATCAGTTACCGACTAGTGGGG
>NZ_JVPT01000076.1:0-16752 GCF_001055915.1 Corynebacterium sp. 212_CJEI
CCCAAGAGCACCAGCCGCGGGCGATGCGCGCCGGATTCCAGCATCCCCTCCGCGAGCAGCTGCTCGGCAACGGTCGGGGTGACGTTGATGACATCCACCTGATGCGCGCGAATGGCCTCAACCATGGCCGCAGCATCGCGTCGCAAATCCTCGGAGAAGATCCGCACCTCGTGGCCTTCCACCAGCCAAAACAGCTCTTCCCACGACATATCGAAGGCGAAGCTGATGGCATGCGCGATCCGCAACGTCCGCCCATCGGCAGCAGCTGGGGCGAAGATCTTGCGCCGGTGATTGTCCAGCATGTTGTGCAGCCCGCGATGCTTGATCACCACGCCCTTGGGCTTGCCGGTCGATCCGGAGGTGTACATCAGGTAGGCATCGTCCCCGGGCACCGCCGCAGGCGTGTGGGTGGTGGCGTGGGAATCGGCAGTGGTGACGTCGACGCAAGGAAGCGCACCGATCCGCTCCATGCGCTCCCGAGAACTCGAGTCCACCAGCGCGGCTGCGGGCTGGCTGTCCTCCACGAGGACCCGGAGCCGCCCATCGGGGTGCGTCAGATCAAGCGGCGCGTAGCGCACCCCTGCCCACAGGGCTCCCAGCAGAGCCACCACCGAATGCGCGGAGCGCTCCACCGCAATGGCGACAGTATCGCCGCTGGTCACGCCGCAATTCTTGATCTTTTCCGCAATGTCGGAACAGCGAGCAATCAGCTCACCGAACGTCCACTGCTGTGCGTCATCCGCTAGCGCGATGCGATCTGGGAAGCGCTGGGCGGTGTCCTTGAGCTCATCCGCAATGGTGCGGTCAATGCCTTCGGCCTTCTGCCAGGAAGCCATCTGCTCCGTCGTGCTTTGCGGGGAAGAATCCTCCGCTCGGGCTGGCGCCAACTGGGCCAGCTGAGCGAGCGGGACCTCTGGTGTGTCCACAAACGCGGTCAGGACTTCGGTCGCGGCCTTGAGCACGGAATGTGCGAGGGACTCGTCCACCACGTCGTGGCGGAATTCCAGCTTGATGCCCAGCTTCGGCCCCGGAGTGAATACCCAGGTCAGAGGGAAGTGCGTGGAATCTTCCGCGCGCTCCTCCACAACCCCGTGGCGTTCCCGAAGTTCCGCTGCTGCCTGCGGATCGAGGAAGTTCTGCACCACCACCATGGAATCGAACAGCGTGCCTACCCCCAGCTGCCGCTGGATGGCGCCGAGGTCCGCGGAATCGTGGTCCATATCCTCGATGCGCTGGCGATAAACATCCTGGACCAGTTCTTCTATGCTCTGGCCGGGCCGAGCTGTCACTCGCACTGGCACTGTGTTGAGCAGCACTCCCACCACATCAGACATGGCGGGGTCGCTCAAGGCATCGCGGCCACTGACAGACTGACCAAACACCACATCCGAATCCCCTGTGACAGCACCCAAGGCCACGGCCACGGCTGCGTTGACCACGGAGGTCAACGTCACGGCCTGCGCCCGGATCTTTTCCTGCAGTGCGCCGGTCAGCTGCTCGCTGACCTCGGCAAACACCTGGCGAGGCAACTCGCTACCAGCGTGCTCTGAAGAGATATCCGCGGCCTGCGGGGCAACGAGCGTGGGCTGAGACAACGTCTCTAGGCGATGTACCCAATAGTCGCTATCTGCCTGCTCTTTGCGAGTGTCAACGGACTCGAGCAGGGCGTCAGCAATAGAACAACCGCGAGGAACCAACTCTCCCGCACCCTGCGTGCGGGCCTGGCCGGACCTCAACGTCAGCCTCTCGAGGAAGGTTTGCAGCATCACTGCACGCGACCAACCATCGACCAGAACCAGGTGGTAGGTAAGAAGCAGCGTGTCGCCAGGCTGTCCGTCACTTCGGCCGGTGACGATGGTTGCCTTCGCCAGCGGCACGGATGCGAGATCGATGCCCGCGCTGCGATCAGCGTGCATGATCGCCTCGAGATCCCCTTCGGTGGTCTCGACGGGGAGGTCAATGCCCTGTCCACTCCACGGCAAGTTCTGCACGGGTTGGCCGGAAGCATCGGTGTGGAACTCCGCGCCCATGGCTGGATGCACGGTCACTGTGTCCCGGAAGGCTTCCACCACGGCCTCGGCATCCAGTCTCCGGTCAAACGTCAACGCAGTCTGTGCAACGTAGGCACCCGGTGCTGCCACCTGTGACTGGAACCAGATTCCGCGCTGCAGCACGCTCAGCGGAGCGCGGCGTCCTGAGGATTGCTCGCGGCTGACGTGCTCCTGCAACTCGCGAGCAACCTCGCCGATGGCGCTGCGCAAACGCTCGGCGGAAATCACCGCATTCACCACGGACAGCTCCATGCTTACGGCCCGCTCGCTAGACCACACATCGGCCTCCACCAGGTAATCCGTCCACTGGCAGGCGGCATCGCCCGGCGCGTGGAGGACAGCGCCAGTCTCTCCCCGTCCGAGGTAGTTGACCAGGATCTGTGCCCCATGGGCCAGGGTTCGCTGCCCTTGCGGGTGTGTGTATCGCAGTGCCTGATAAGTGCGGCGGTCCGGGGCTGTGCCGTCCTCGTGGAGCGCGCGCATTTCCGCTGCGGCACGTGCTGCATCCGCTGGATCAGCCAACGGGATTTCCACCGGCGCGATGGTGGTAAACCATCCGAGGGTTCGACCATAGGAATGATCAGCCGGACGTCCGTGGCCTTCTACGTCCACGGCCCAGCTCCGCGCGTCCGTGCCCATTGTTCGAGCCACCGCGACGGTCACCAGTCCTGCCACGAGGTCCTGAACGTCCACACCCATCACGTCGGGTGCAACGCTCTGCAGGACCTGCGCGGTCTGTCCGTCAATGTTCACTTCGAGCGTGCTCACATGATCCGTACTCCACTGGTTCGAGTCCTCGACGGGCCGTGGCAGCGTAGCCAGTTCACTCCAGTGCAGGGCATCCTGAGCTGCTGCGGTGTGAGCATCGTGCAGTTCTTGCAGGCAAAGATCCTTGTAGCTCGCCTGCCCGGAGAGAATCCTGCGCCCTGCGAGCGCATCGCGCAGATCGTCTTCCAGAATCATCCAACTGGCGCTATCGATCACCGCGTGATGAGCAACGGCCTTGACGTACCCATCCACACACCCGAGCACCACGCTACGACCAGCAGCAATATCGATGTGATCGATCAATGCATCCACGTCCAAAGCCCGCACAACCATAGGGCCGTCTCCCTCGGCACCAACAAAGTGCGCGAACGCAGAACTGGTGTCCACGCGCGTACGAAGCATCGGATGTGCCTGCGCTACCTGCTGCAGGGCCTGTTCCAAGTCCTCCACAGCGACTGGCCCCAGATCCAAGCGGCGCGCCTGCACAAAGCGGTCGCTCATGCCTCTTTCCATCTGCCTGCGCAGCATCGCCGGGATGGGGAAAGCCCCCGAGATCTCCTGGTGCCCGTCCTTGGGCAGGGCTTCTTCCTGGCTCTGCCTTGTTTCCTGGATTTTCTGCTGGGTGGCCTGCGGCGTGACCCGCTCGGCAATCTTGCGTGGCGTGCGGCCCAAGAAGAAGTCCCGCGGAGTCACGTTGAGATCAGCGCGCGCCAGCGCGTGAGTAACGCGGATGGCAAGAATACTGTCTCCACCTAAGCGGAAGAAGTCCGAGTCCGGCTCCACCTCGGCGCGGTCCAAGCGAAGTGCATCAGCAATTGCCTGCGAGATCGCCTCCACCAGATCCGAGGTGCCCGAAGCCTGCTGAGCAGCAGGAATCTCACCCAGAAGGTCCAGGATCGCGCGCTCATCCCGCTTGCCATTGATGGTCTGCGGCACCTGCGTACTCACCGCGAATAGCTGCGGAACCATGTAGGCAGGGAGCGCGTCTCGGGCCGCTGCGGCAGCTCGGGAGGTGATCGCCTTTGCGTCGGCACGAGAATCCGTAATCAACAACGCACCCGGCACCTGGCCTTCGGGCAGATCGACGACCACCACGGTGGCCTCCCGCACACCGCTGACCTTCTCCAGCGCGCTCTCGATCTCCCCCAGCTCCACGCGATAACCGCGCAGCTGCACCTGCCTATCGGCGCGGCCCACGTAATCCAGATGACCGTTGTTCAGCACCTTTGCCATGTCATTGCTGCAGTACATCCGCGCGCCGCCGCCAACGAAAGGATCGGCCACGAAGCGGGAGGCCGTGGTAGAAGCAAGCCCCCAATAACCCGCGGTGACCTGCGGCCCGGCAACGTACATCATGCCGGTCTCTCCAGGCTGCACCGGCTGTAATTGCGCGTCCAGAACATAGGTACGCAACCCGTCCATCGGGCGGCCGATCGGGCTGCGGGCCTCCCCTGCATTCTCGGAGCATTCGTGTGCTGTGACGTGCACTGTCGTCTCCGTGATGCCATACATGTTGATAAACCGAACATTCGGATGAGCACTGCAGTAGGCAGCCTCCGCGCGGGCCTCCAAGGCCTCGCCGCCGAAGATCACCGTGCGCACCGCAGAGTCCTGCCCGAGGTGCGGCTCCAACGCGGCAAAGGCGGTTGGGGTCTGGCTCAGCACCGTGATGGCTTCGGCACGCAACACCTCTGCGGCATCCTCGGGCGAGCGCATCAGCGCATACGGCATCACCACGGCACGCCCGCCGGAGCTCAGCGCTGCCCACATCTCCCACACCGAAAAGTCAAAGGCGAAGCTGTGGCTGATCGACCACACGTCCTCCTGCGAAAACTCCACGTGGCTGCGAGCATTGCCCAGCATCGCGGTCACGTTGGCGTGTGTGACGGCCACGCCCTTCGGCCGCCCTGTGGAGCCGGAGGTGTAGATCACGTAGGCGATGTCATTGGCACGGGCCACGCTTGCCGACCGGCCCGCAGGCGGCTTCGCTTCCCCGCTCATCGTCTGTTCACTGACCACGAGGACGGGACAATCTACCAGCTCAGAGACCATTTTTTCCGCGCTGGGAGACACCAGCACGGCATCGGGCTGGCAATCCTCCAGGATCAATTCCACCCGCGCTTGCGGGGACAACGGATCCACGGGAACGTAGGTGCCGGCGGACATCGTGGTCGCCAGAATGGCCGCAACCTGCCACGCATCGCGCTCCATGAGCAGGGCTACTCTCGGGGTGTGGATGGCAACCTTCCGGTCCAGCACAGCGCGTATACGCTGAGCGGCGTCGTCTAGTTCTTCGTAGGTCCAATGCTCCGCAGCACCGTCTTCTCCGATGCTGGTCAGGGCGGGCCGGTCGCGGGAGTGCTCGAAGCTGCGTCGCCACAAAGAAGGAAGCGTGTCCACACCAGATACCGCACCCAACGCCTCTGCAACCTCACCCACGGTCGCCACCGCACCGGATTCAGACAGCAAAGAATCCACACTCACCGCGAGCATCTGCGCGATCCTTTCGGCACGTACCTCGGTGATTCGCTGCGGATCGTAGATCAGGCGCAGTGGGTGCTCAGCGGAAGGGTTGACCACGACGGACAGGGGAAAGTGCGGCGCGCCATTGTTGCGCACGTCAGCAACCTGTAGTGGCGAGCCGGGGCAGCCCACGTCCTGTGGAGATAGCGGCACCTCCACCACCATCAACGTATCCAGCAGTTCGCTGGCGTTGGTTCCCAGGTCGCGGGCAATATCAGCCAGGCTGACGTGCTGCACATCGCGGACCTGATTGTTGTGATGGACCATGGCGTGCAGCATGCTGGTCACCGGCAGGGTGGGATCAGATTGCCCCGGCGCGACCACCGGGATGGTGTTGAGCTGCATGCCCACGGCATCGGCCACGCCAAGAACGGGAATGTCACGGCCGGAAACGGAAGTGGCAAACACCACGTCAGCCCCAGGTTCGCAGCCCACCAAGGTGCGAAGGACCAGCCCCCACGCCGCGTGCACCACATCCGGCAGGCCCACACCCGCTGCCCGAGCACGCTCAGACAAGCCAACAGTCCGCGGATCGTCTACCAGCAACTCCCGGCGCTCGAGCGAACTCGAAGGATTAGGGCACAGCACCGTGGGGCGTACCTCGCGCATTTCCTCGCGCCAGACGGACATATCGGCTTCCGCGTCTCTGCGCGCCACCCATCGCACGCTGCCGGCCATTCCGGCGTCCGGGTCGTAGCGCGGGATTCGGGCATCGTCATCCCGGTAGATCTCCAGGAGATCCCGCAGCATGATGGGCACGGACCATCCGTCGGCGATCAGGTGATGCACCGTCTGGATCACGGCGATGTCCTGGCCACACACCGCACCATCGACACTGGTCGGGAGCACAACGGTCCATCGCATGAGCGGCTCGGGCGCGGCATCACCGGGCGGCTGCAAGGAGATTCCCCGCGAGAGGTCATCAGCGGCAATCTCTTCCGTACGCTGCACGAGCCACCCGTCTAATCCAGGCCCAGCCAACTCGGCAGGCACCGTCACGTCCCGAAAGTCCACCCGCAAATGCTCGGCAATCCCCGGATCAATCACGGCAACCACATCGCCACCGTCAGTTTCCCAAGGGCGGGTGCTCAGTGCGGGGTGGCGTCGGATCAAATTACGCGCAGCGCGGGCGAATCGCTCCCGGTCAAACGGTTCGCTGCATTCCACCCGCAAGACCTGTTGCTCCACATACGAGCTGGCCGATTCCTCGAATAGCGAGTGGAAGTACATGCCGTGCTGCAGCGGGGTCAGCGGCAGCACGTCCTGCAGCTCCGCGGAGCTCTGCGCAGTGATTCGTGCCAGGTCCGCAGAGTTCACGGGTGCGGGGGCAACGTCGCCCACGGACAACACGCCGTGATCGGCAAGCGCTGCCACCTCGCGCAATGCCACATCCCAGTGCGCGACCAATTCGTCGATCCGTTCGGGGGAGATCCTGCCGCGCGCCCAGGAGATCGTGGTGCGCAGGACGTATCCCTCGCCGGTGTCTTCGGCGATCGCGTTGAACTCCAGCTCGCGGACCAACGGCTGGTCCGGGTCGCGTTGCTCGCCGAGTTGGCCGGTGGAACCCGCGGGAGCGAAATCTTGTGCTCCTGCGGATACGCGCCCCAAGTAGTTGAACAGCACCTGTGCCTGCGGAGGGGTCTTCGCGGACTGATGCAACCAGGTGTGGGCCTGGTAAGGAACGCCGTTGCCGGGGATGGCCGCGAGCTGGTCTTTCACTGCGTTGAGTGCCAGCGCTAGCGGGGCGATGCTGCCCTCGACCTCTGTGGAGGCCTCCTGCACTGCCGCCCGGGTGGGGTCGATCAGCATGGGATATAGGCAGGTGAACCAGCCCACCGTGCGTGAAAGGTCTGCTTCCCTGCCCTGTGGCCCGGGTACGAATCGGGTTTCGCGGCCGTGCCCCTCCATCTCCACCAGGGTCCATGTTTGTTTGTTTCGACGCCAACGCGCCAACGCCACGCTCAATGCCGTAAGCAATACGGAATTCGCCCCCGTGCGGAAAGCGTGGGGCACCGCACCCAGTAATTCGTCCGTGATCTGCACTGATGCCTCATGTACCACGCTGCGCTCCTCACGGACTGTGGGCGCTTTCTCGGGACTATCAGCAAGCGCTGGCACCTGCGGGTCCCGCAGAGGTTCATCTGCACTCGGCAATGGGGGCAGGGAACTATTGGCATCCTCCGCGAATTCGCCAGTATCAACGGCCTGTTGCAGCAGCTGCGTCCATCGGCGCAGGGACGTCCGCTCCGGCGCGAGCTGTTCCCCGCGATACGCCGCGGCGAGGTCCTCGCCGATAATGTTCCATGACACGCCATCGACCACCAGGTGATGCACCACAAGGCGCAATCTTCCGGGCACCAGCCCAGCCGCTACCACCACTCCGACTGCCGGATCCAGCAGTTCAGAAAGCGCAGCGATGTCCGTGGTGGGGTGGATCGCCACCGCTTCTTCGGCAGATTCCTCCGGGAGTTCCAGCCGCAAGGGATTCCGCTGCACACGGGCCCGCAGTGCAGGGTGCGCCTGCAGCACGTCAGCCACCATTCGCCCGGCCAGCTGCGCATCCACATCTTCTGGAACTGAAAACTCCACGGACTGAATGAAGCCGTCCACGTGATCAGTAATGGAATCGAACCAGCGCAGAATCGGCAGCGACTGCACCTCACCGGTTGGTTCATCGTCTGGATCCTGCACGAAGGTTCCGCGCTCTTCGGCGCACCGAGCCAGTTGCTGTGGAGTGCGCGCAGAGAAAATATCTCCCACACTCACCTCCACCCCGCGCCGTCCCAGAGCCGAGACCAGGGTGATGGCCCGCAGGCTATCGCCACCGATATCGAAGAAGTCCGTCTCCGCACCCACCGCGCTAACCCCCAATGCTTCAGCCATTGCCTCCGCGAGCAGAGCAACGGTTTCCCCGTCACGTTCAGCATCGGCCGGGGCATCAGTGAGCGAGCTCCAATCAGGTTCCGGCAGTGCCTTCCGATCCACTTTTCCGTTGGCCGTCCGCGGCAACTCATCCATGACGGTGATAATCGCGGGCACCATGTATTCGGGCAGTACCTCGGCACACCAACTACGGATCGCAGCACCCACGAGGCCCGCAGTCACCGTCACGTAGCCCAGCAGTCGCCCCTCCCGAGCAATCACGCTCGCCGCCTCCACATCTGGGTGTCCCACCAGCGCAGATTCCACGTCCTCCAACTCCAGACGCATGCCACGGATTTTCACCTGATTATCGGCCCGCCCCACGAATTCCAGCGAGCCGTCGTTGTGCCGGCGCACCAGGTCTCCCGTGCGGTACATCCGGGTTCCGTCCGACGCAAACACATCCGCAACAAAGCGGCTGGCCGTGAGTCCTGGGGCATTGATATACCCCTTGGCCAGCAGGAATCCGGCCACATAGAGTTCACCAATTTCTTGGTCTGGAACCACCCGCAGGTGCTCATCGAGCACATAGAGCCGACAGTTGGGATTGGCCACACCGATGCTCGTGTTGAGGCGATCCTCGTCGTCACGGTAGATGACGTGGGAGACACCGATGGTAGCTTCCGCTGGCCCGTACCCGTGGTACAGCGGGATGGCCAGCTGCTGGCGAAAGCGACGGAACAGCGCCTGGGTGAGCATCTCTCCGCCACACCAGACATGCCGCAAGCTGTCTAATAGATTCGTGCCTTCGGCCTGTTTGAGCATGACGTCGAGAACACTCGAAACCAGATACGCAAACGTCACGCCCTCGCGATGGATGAGGCGGGCCAAGCGTTGGGGGTCTTGCTCCACGCCCGGCGCGGCCACCACCACGCGGCCCCCGCAAACCAGCGGCAGGAAGATCTCATTGATGGAGATATCAAAGGCCAGCGGTGCCTTGAACAGGGAGGCATCATCGCGGCCGAAGAACAGGATCTGATCGCGCTGCCAGAGCAAGCGCTCCACGATCGCACCGTGGCGGATCATTGCGCCCTTTGGGCGGCCGGTGCTGCCAGAGGTAAAGATGACGTACGCAACGCTGTCCGTGGACGGCGGGGTGAACAGCTCGCGGGTGGCATCGAGGTCGAATAGCGCGTCTTCGGTGAGCGCGCAGTTGTCCGGCGTGAGTACGAAGCTCAGGCTGGCATCGTGGGTGACGGATTCCCGGCGCGCCTGCGGCCACGAGGGGTCTAGCGGGACAAAACTGCCACCGGCGAGCAACGTGGCGACGATACCCACCACCATCTCCGCGCTGCGCGGCAGGGAGATTCCCACACTCTGACCAGCGTCAATACCGTGTTCCCGCAAATTTCGCGCTACAGCAGTTGCATGGGCGACGAGCTGCGCATAGGTCAGTCTGTGCCGGTCATCCACCACTGCGAGCGCATCCGGGGTCTCCTGCGCATGCTGCAGGAGCAGGCTAATCAGGTCCGGGCGATCGCGATCCTGATCCGTGTCATTCCATATGCGCTGCTGGGCGATCCGATCCTGTTCACTGCGGCCATGACCGATGACGGCGCCGCCATCTCGAGAAGCAAGCGTATCGCCAGAGGAAAACGGAGTGTGAGCAGACGATCGGGTGGGCACAAAGAGCCTTTCGGTTGATGGGGAAACAGGGAATCAGACGCGGATGGCGGACGTCGGGCTAGGTGTCAGCCAACCTCAAGCGGAGCACGGCTCGGGAAAATCAGCCTGCGATCAGGTGCGAAGAATCCCGATGTTGCTCGGAGCGGAGATCTTCATCCGCCGGCGCACGATGCGTGCGTTGCTGACCCGTGATGGCCTCCACCAGTTCCCCGGAGCGGGTCGCGATGTTGGAGAGCAACGTGGAACCGAGTCCATGCGTGGCCTCAGTTGCTCCCTGCACGAAGAGTCCTGGCACGCGCTCGCCATTGAGCACGGCGCCGTAATCCCTAGTGACGGTGAATTCTTCACTGCCGTGACTATCAGCGTGAATCCCCGCAAGACCGCGAGATCGGAAGCCCGTGGCGCACACCACCACGTCAAAGTTTTCTGTCACCACGTCTCCGGTTACTCGGTGGCGAATGTCCACGTCGACGCTGCCGTCGGAACAATTACGCGCACCGAGCACCTCCGTGGTCCGGCGAATATCGAGCCGCTGACGCCCGGTGACGCTTTCCCGATACTGACGGTCGTGGAGCTCATCGAGGAGCTCAGATTCCACGCAGGCGTAATTGGTGTACCGGTGGCGGATCAACAGCTCGTTGCGGATCGCATCGGGCGCATGGAAGAAGTCATCAACGGCCTCCGGGTCGAACACCCGATTGGCGAAGGGGCTGTCATCGGCGGGGATGAAGCCGTAGCTGTTCAAGCTGCCCGTGACGGTATCGATATGCGGGCAATCGTGGAAGTACCGGATGGCCTCGGCTGCGGACTGGCCCGCGCCGATCACCAAAGCTCGGCGGATATCCCACCCACTGTTCAGCAGCTTCTTGGTGCGCGGGAGCAAATCGATGTTGTGGAAGATGCGCGAGGTGTCCAAGGAGCTGTCCTCTGCCCACGCAGGCATCTTGGCTTCCAGCCCGCGGGCAACCACCACGTTGCGGCAGCGAATGGACTCCGACTGCTGAGCTCGCTGCCCTTCGGACTCACCGCTTCCTAACTTCCTGCGGACGTGCACCACAAAACGAGCTCCGTCTGCGGCCAGTTCCGGAAGCGTCTCGATGGACGTCACGGTGGTGTTGTACTGCGTGTCCACGGTGATGTGATCCGCGATCCATCGGAGGTAATCGGCGAATTCCACGCGTTCCGGGGTGAAGGTTTGGCGGTTAATGAAATCAATCAAGCGGTCGCTGTGATGCAAGTAGTTGATGAAGCTGAAGCGGCTCTGCGGATTGCGCACCGTAACCAGGTCTTTAAGGAAGCTGATCTGCATGTTGGATCCTTCGAGGAGCATGCCTGGGTGCCAGTTGAATTCCGGGCGGGCTTCCACAAAGAGTGCATCGAGTTCTGGAGCTTGCTCTTCGATAGCTACCGCGAGCCCGAGGTTTCCGGGGCCGATGCCGATCCCGACGATGTCGCGGACGGAATTTTCGTGGGTACTGCGCTCTGCGGATGTCTGAGCTTGACGATCGATGATGGTCACTATGGCCTCTCTGTAGGATGCGCCAACCAACTTCTTAGGGTAGGCAATGCGAAGGGTAGGCTAACCTATCTTCTATTGCTCAACAACCCCCTAGCGGGAATTGCTCACCCCGCGTCCGCAAACTCCCAGCTAGAGGCTTCACATCAACTACGTCCTCGGCTACCGACTGGAAGGCCCTCCCCACACACAGGACCACCGTGGTACGCCCGCGGCGAATATCTCTCACCGCACGCGCCACTTTCATGCCCGTCATTGAATCCACTGACGAGACCGGATCAACCATCACCAACATCTCCGGCTCAGCCAGTAGCGCTCGTGCCAATCCCAGCCGCTGCCGCTGACCACCGGAAAGATTGCGCGCACCTTCGGTCAGCTCGTGATCCAATACCCCGGCTGAATGAGCCGCCCCCGGCGCCAGTTCATCGAGCCCTAAGGCGTTAAGAATGTCTACTGCATCCTCCGCCCTGCCCTCTCCAGAGCTCCGCAGCACCGCCTGCCCCACTGTGTCCCCAAACAATGCCGGCTTCCGAGGCTCGGCAAGCACAGCGGAACGCACATCGTCTACCGAGATCTCGCAAATATCGCGCCCCCGGATCCACAGTTGTTGAGTTTGTGGCCTAGTCAGGGAGCCAAGCTCCATCGACTCCCCCGCGACCAACGCATCCACCAGAGCATCTGCCCATGCGGCTGAACAGTGCACCACCGTCAGTCGCCCCTCTGCGAACGCCACGGAAGCCTGCTCTGATCCCTCGACCTCGCCGTCTCCTTCGGCCTCACCGTCTCCACCGCGCATGGAAATGGCAGGCGTGCCAATCTGAGCAGATGGCACGCCCTGCCCCTCACGCAGCCGCTGAGCTTCCGCCACGCGCTGCAGCCTCCGAACGGAAGCCCTCGCCAATCCAATGAAGCGCGGCATTCTGCTGCACTGCCGCATCGGCTCCGCGATAAATTGTGACAGCGCCACCACGGTGACCAACTCCCCCAACGTCACATCGCCGGAAATGGTTCGATAGCCCGCGTACAGGCCCACCGCACTCAGCAACAGCACATTGCTGCCCATCGCCACGGCTTCATAACCTCCGCTGACCCACGCGAGCTTCCGAGCATCCGCACACGCCTCTTCAGATTTACGCGCATATCCACGGTAGGCCGGATGCGCGCCAGCCACTCCCGAGATCACCGGCAGCCCCTGCAGAATGTCGGTCATGCGCGCGGTCACTCGCGCGAGCAGAGTTTGTTGCCGCTCCGCGCGGCGTTCAATGATCTGAGACAGCCGGTGCAGGACTATCAACACCACCGCGCTGAGCACCAACACCACCACTCCCAGTGGCAGATCAATCAGCGCCAGAACAATCGTGCAGAAAATGGCTCCCACCAGCGCACTGATCCCCACCGGGACCACTTCGATGATGTCTACCGCCTGCACCACGTCTTCACCCACCACCGTGGGCAATTCCTGGCGAGGCAGACTGTCCGCATCGTCGGAATGCCCACCATGGCTCACCACCTGCGAGGTGATGCCTGCCCGCAATTCACATACGTTCCGAGCCGACGTAGCCTGCAGTATCCGGAACCCTGTCTGCCAGCTCACAGACACCGTCGCCAGCGTAGCGCCTAAGGCTGCGATTCCACCCACCAGGTGCCACACATTCTCGCTAGCGATAAGACTGTGCGCCAACCATCCCAGTAACACCGCAATCATGGCTTCTGCCACGTGGTAGATGCTCAGCAACAAGCCACTCAGAGCCATCGCGCGAGAATTTTTTCTGACCAGCCCGCGCAGCGTCACCACCTTGTTGTCAGACACGCGCCTGCCTCCCCTGCTCATTCCAGGCGGTCCACATATCGGCATATGTTCCGTTTCTTGCTGCCAGCTCCTCGTGCGTACCTGTTTCCACCACGCGCCCGCGCTCCATCACCACCACGCTATCGGCGGAGGTTGCTTGGCTGAGCCGGTGCGCAATCACCATCGCCGTCCGTCCGCGGATCGCCGCGCGGGCAGCGTCCTCCAAGGACATCGAAAAGGCCTCGTGTGATTGCTGTGTTTCCTCGAGGTCACCGTCATCTTCGGCCGTTGATTCGTCAAGAATGACGACGCCAGCCCGAGACAATGCCACCCTGGCCAGCGCCAGACGCTGTGCCGCCACCGCATCTACGTGCAGGCCCCCTTCGCCCAGCATTGTGTCTAAGCCCTGCTTGTCGCCATGGGACAAGGATGTGCACCAATCTTCCGCACCGGTTCGGCGCAGCGCATCCCATATTTCTGCGTCGCTGGCACCTTCGGCTGCCAGCAGGAGATTATCGCGCAAACTCATCGCGAAGACGTAGTTTTCCTGGGAGGCAACGCAAAAGATCGAGCTTCTTTCTTGCGCACTCATTCCCACCACGTCGCACCCCCCAACGGTGATCACACCCGGCTCTGCCATCTCGAGGGTTCCAGAGACAATTTCCGCAACCGTGGACTTGCCAGCTCCCGATCCGCCGACCACGCATACCGTGCACCCCGCAGGGATGTGGAACGCCAAGTCATGCAAGATCTCTGGGCCATCCTCGTACCGATAATTCAGGCCCTTGACCTCTACAGCTGGACTCTGCCGATGCGAGGAGTAGTCATCAATCGGCTGTGGCGTATCCGCACCCGCGGAGCGAATGAGTCCCACGATGCGCCCCAAGGCCGCCCCGCTGCGCTGCAGTTCATCAAAGGTGAACAGAATCGTGCCGATCGGCACGAACTGACGGTGGAACAGAATCAACGCTGCCGAGATCTCGCCCACCGTCACCGCATCTTCGCGGAAGAGCAACCAGCCTACGACAGACAGGGCTGACAACCCCATGAACTCCGCGAAGTTCTCCCGCGCCACCAGCCCGGAAAACACACGAAACGCAGCGATTGATTCGTCCCGCGAAGCCTGCGCGTAGCGCCTGGTGAGACCTTGGCGGCTATCCACCAGCCGATGCGAACGAACCGAACGAATGCCCTCCATAGAACCTTGCAAGGAACCGATGACACCGGCTTCTAATTCGCGTTGGCGTCGATACAAAGGGGCAGAACGAGGAAGATACCATCGCAACCCCAGCGCATAGAACGGAATCCCGCACAGCCCCGCCAACGCGAGGCGCCAATCCAACCCCGCTATTCCAGCGCTGGCCACCACGACCATCACCAGCGCGCTGAGGGTCGATGGAACCGACTTGCGGGCACTGCTCACCAGCGCGGCGACATCCGCACCAACTCGGCCCAGCACCTCTCCCCGGCCCAGGGACTCCACCGTGGTGGAAGGCAGATTCAGCACCGCGGCGACGGCGCGCTCACGCAACTTCGCAACTACCTGGGCAATCGTCACACCCGTCAGCGCCTCCGCAAGGCCAGCGACAACGGCAGTACCAACACACGCCACGGCAGCCCACACAATCACCTTCAGCACGCCAGACTTGCCGTCACCGGCGGCTACCGCATCGATGACGCTGGCCAGCAGATAAATGGGCACCAGAGAGAGCAAGGCACCGGCGAAAGTGAACAGCACCGCACTAATTGCTGGAGTTGCGGTGCGACGGAGCAGGCGGCCAATCTCCGCAGCGGACTCACCAGGCAAAGCAGTGGGAAGTACGGCACTCACTTAAGCGTGAGACTTTCCTGCCGGTTGCAAGGTGGTCCACTCGCGGTCGATGAACTCCATCGCCTCGTCCCGCGATACCCCGCCGTCTACGCCACGGGAAGGGTCTCCCAGAGCCACGGTCCATCCGTCTGGCACGGCGGCGAACGTAGGCCACAACGAGTACTGTCCCTCGTCGTTGATAAGGGCGAAGAAGCTGCCCTGTTCGTCATCAAACGGGTTGCTAGACAACACGCGCTCCTTGTCTCATGATGCGGAAATAACGGGTTTATGGGCTGCGTTGGCCAAAGTGGTGGCACAAGTGCAGCAAGCGTGAATTAACTTAGCATAACCTAATATGCAGCTTTGAGGGTTAAGTAAAGAAAAGTGTGTCCGCATGCCACCATAACCCCAGACCACACACCACAAATCACCAAAGAATAGCTCCCCGAAAGCTATTACCCACACCATCCCGCACCTCCGGCCACATTTGTGCTAACCGCACACCGGTTGGATTAAAGGATGACCACCAACCGCCCCAGCTGCCCACTATGCGGCAACAACACAAAGAAAAACGGCACCACCAGCAAATCAACCACCCGTTGGCGCTGCACCCACTGCGGACACTCCTTTACCCGCAACACCCAAACCCACAACAAAAACACCGCCACCATGGCTTTGTTCATCCAATGGGCCACCGGCACCCAATCTCTAACCACCTTCGCCGCACACCATGGCGTAACCAGGCAAACCATGCACCACCGATTCCGATGGTGCTGGTGGATCATCCCCACACCCACCATCGACTCATTCCGCATCCATGACCAAATCTTCCTCGACGCGACCTATCTAAAGTCCGGATGCCTCCTGATCGCAGCCAGTAAAACCCACGTCATCAACTGGACCTGGGCCAGACACGAAACCACCGCCGCCTACACCGAACTCCTACGCCCCATTGCCGCACCACTAATCGCAGTCACAGACGGCGGACAAGGTGCCCAATCAGCCATCCACCACTGCTGGCCAACAACACGCATCCAACGCTGCCTCGTCCACGCCCAACGAACAGTCCGCCGCCACACCACCAGCAACCCCCGCACCGATGCCGGCAAAACCCTCTACCGCCTAGCCCTGAAACTCACTCGCATCACCGACCTTGACCAAGCATCCACATGGGTCGCCCACCTGCACGAATTCGACCACACCTACCGGGAATGGATGAACGAGAAAACCACCATCAAAGACCCTGCTACCGGCGCCTACACCAAGGTCTACACCCACCAACGCGTCCGAGCGGCCTATCAATCATTGCTATCTCTGCACCGCAGAGACCTGCTGTTTACCTACCTGCAACCCCCACCAACAACCATCGACCCCGACAACCTTGCAGCAACAACAAACAGCCTCGAAGGTGGCATCAACGCCCCCATAAAAGAACTAGCCCGCAGACACCGCGGACTATCACTACCGCATCAACGCACAGTGATGGATTGGTGGCTGTATCTACATACAGAAGTCCCTGACGATCCGGTCAAGATCGCCAGGGACCAACGATGGGGTCAAGACGCACTTTCCACAGCAACAGACCTGATCACCCACAACACCACAGCCACTACCAATGACATCGGTGCACCAGCAGAATACGACACCGCCATCGACACCAGCTACCAACACAACCTCGGCATCCAAAAAGGCTGGATCAAATAACCGCAACACGCCCGGAAAAGACACACTTTTCTTTACTTAACCC
>NZ_JVPT01000077.1:0-1484 GCF_001055915.1 Corynebacterium sp. 212_CJEI
GGGTTGGGTGCTGCGGCCCACTTTTGTTTTACCCACAGGTAAACAGAATTAACTCGCGTTTTAGTGCTGATGGTCTTTTCCGGCTTAGGACGGTTTGCCATTAGGTCGGTTTGATCGCGGCGGATATGCAAACCTTTAGTCGACCGGCAGCAAACCTACGAGCAAATCAGAATCAAATACGTCGGTCGTACAACGATTACTGGTGCATACCGGCAACTAGCCAAAGAGCCGATGCAGCACCTCTAGTCATTCCAATGAACGGCTCGGATCAACCATGTTGTTAGAGCCGGTCAAATTTGCTTTGTGCTCAAGACAGGGGTCGACGTGGTTGAGTCAATCAACTAGCAAGCAGCGAGTTTCTCCCATGTCCTTATCTTGGTACGAAACGTAGTGAGGGGGGGCAACAGTGTTGATATGTACCCACTTCCACACCGGTCATACTGACGGAGTGGAAGACGCCCACGCTCGCTGCTCAGACTCAAACAGCTCTGCTTCGGCCAGTCAGGGTACCAGTTGGATTACCTCGGCGAGTAGAACCTCGAATCGATTAATCAGATCTCGGGGTGGTACCAGCTCCCAGTGTTGGTAGAAAGACTCGTACAAGCTACCTAGCTAATCGCATTTGAAACTAGGAGCTTCAGTCACCACCTCTTTGTCCGCTTGCTCTTTCCGCTTTCAGCTAAGCAGTAATTCCATCCAGTCCAATAGGTTCGCGATAACCTGCCGGGGCGTGCGGTCTATTCCCTCAATGAGCATTTGCCCACCATCATCGGGAACATCCTCGAACTTGCGGATGAATAGACACCCGCGTTTAGTGGTCTCTGATTCAATCTCGCTTCCGGATTCATATGGCTTCACCACACATTTTCGGTGGAGCACTCTATATCCGAGGTATTCATGCGTATGTTCAAGTGTCCTGGGGTTAGTTCCGCTTTTTACGACCCTGGGTTGATGAAATAGGCAAGGTAGCACTTGGTTTGCGCTTCCCGTGGTGTGGCTAGTCCAGCACTTTGTGTATCCGCATAATTCTTTACCAATGCATCGTCCGCAAAGTGGCAAGTTCGATTTCCGCTTCTATGTTCACGAGTCTTGCGTATGAATGAGTTTTGTCTTGTAGAGAGTGTCGACTCCCTCAGTTGGAGCGTCGTGTTAAGAATCGTGGAACGTGGTGATGCTCGGACGGATTCCAGGACCGAGGTAGGAACTAGATCCAGCACGCTTCACTTACTGCCTCGCGCGTGTTGTTGTTAGATTGCTTATGGCTGTTAATGTGCTGATGCGCGTTACAAAATGCTCCGTGACCTGCGGGTTCGCTTTATGTGTGAAGTGTGTGTAATGTATCCGGGGTCAGCGCGACAGGGCGATGTGATTGCTTGTTGTGGTGATGTGGGGGAGAGTTTACTTTGTATTCACGGTCGGTTTGACTTGTGTTTGCAGTGAAGGTAGAGTCTTCTTCTGCTGCTCACGTGGTGGTTGCCCTGGTT
>NZ_JVPT01000003.1:0-10895 GCF_001055915.1 Corynebacterium sp. 212_CJEI
GAAGCCTCGAGACATAACCGGAACAATGTCTCGAGACTTCACATTGTGTCCGGAGGGGGACTTGAACCCCCACGCCCGTTAATAGGGCACTAGCACCTCAAGCTAGCGCGTCTGCCATTCCGCCACCCGGACCGGGTAGGAAGCACTTCCGTGCTGACCTGTGATACTGTATCCCGACTACATAATGAAACACAAATTGCCAGGTCAGAGGGGCATTAGCGCGCCAAACCTGGGTGTAATTACATCAGCGGTGTTAGCCCCGCATCCGCCTTGGATTCGCACTGAGAATCAGGCCCTGCAGATAGGGAGTCTTGTAAAGTCCCTGCAGCGCGCTCATAAAGTAGGCACACTGGTAGTTATGACTACGAATTCCAACGACACCGCAAACGACACTGCAAATGCTCCGGTTTTCCCGGGACCAGATCCGTACGCACCGCTGAAGGATTTGCCAACCTTCGAGCTGTCCTCGCCAGATATCAAGGACGGCGAGAAGATTGCGGATGAATTCCGCGCTCCGTCGAATGTTTCCCCACAACTGGATTGGGCAAATCTGCCGGAGGGCACTAAGTCCATTGCCGTGACCTGCTTCGATCCGGATGCTCCGACCGCTTCGGGCTTCTGGCACTGGGCTGTCTTCAACATTCCAGCGACCGAAAAGGGTCTGCCACAGGGAGCTGGCTCCGAAGACGGCTCTAAGCTGCCAGAAGGCGCTATCCAGCTTGTCGGCGACTCGGGCATGCGTGGTCACTACGGAGCTAACCCACCGGCGCAGCATGCCCCACACCGTTACATGTATGCGGTGCACGCGGTCGACGTGGAGAAGCTTGAAGTTCCGGAAGATGCGACGCCGACCGTGCTTGGCTTCAATCTGTACTTCCACTCGATTGCGCGTGCCATCATCACGCCGTGGTGGGAGAACGTCGGGGAGTAGGGATACGCCGCCCACACGGGCAACTCAACCGACCGGGCACGCTACTCATACAGAAAACCCCGGGGCCAGCGCCTTCATGGCAGCTGGCCCCGGGGTCACGTGTTTATTGGGTTAGGAAGCCTCAACGGCTTTCAGCAATTAACCACGCCACGGCAGACCACAGCCGACTGCCTCCGAAATGGAGTAGAATCCCTGAGCTCGAATCTGGCGAGCCAACCCTTGGTGAATGTCACGAATCCAGTCTGGACCGCCATAAATCAACGGTGTGTAGCCCTGCAACAGGGAAGCGCCGTTGGCAATCCGCTCCCACGCCTGCTCAGCAGTTTCAATGCCGCCGACGCTGATGAGAACTAGTTTGTCTCCGACGCGCTCGTGCAGCAGCTTCAGCACCTCTAGTGACCGAGCTGCCACAGGAGCACCCGAGACTCCACCGGCCCCCATCTCCGCGACCTCATCCGCGGGCGTACGCAGACCCTCACGAGAAATGGTGGTGTTGGTAGCCACAATGCCTGCCAGCCCCAGGTCAACAGCCAGGTCAGCAACCGCGATGACATCATCGTCAGAGAGATCAGGAGCGATTTTGACCAGCACCGGCGAGTCGGTCTCCTCAGTCACCGCTGCCAGAATCGGGCGCAGTGACTCCACCGCCTGAAGGTCGCGCAGACCCGGCGTGTTCGGTGAGGAGACATTGACAACAACGTAGTCCGCCAAGCCGCCGAGCTGGCTGGCCGACTCTCGATAGTCATCGACGGCCTCTTCCAGCGGAGTCACCTTGGTCTTGCCAATGTTGATACCAATCACGTCGTCACTGCGACGCGACCGCAAGTTCTCCGCTACAGCAGCTGCGCCGGGGTTGTTGAAACCCATACGGTTCAAAATGGCGCGGTCTTCCTTCAGACGGAACAGACGCGGGCGATCATTGCCCGGCTGCGGCTTGGCAGTCACGGTTCCCAGTTCCGCGTAGCCAAAACCAATTGGCCCCCAGCAATCCGGAGCAATAGCAGCCTTGTCGAAGCCTGCGGCGAGCCCCAGCGGACGCGGGAAGTCCACGCCGAACACGGTTTGACGCAGCACAGCATCGTCAACAACGAGTAACTTGCTCACCGCCCGCTGTAGACTCTCCGACTTCTGCAGCCCCTTCAGGGTCTTCGAGATGGCCTCGTGAATCTGCTCCGGTGGGACCTGGAACATTGCCTTTAGCGCGAGTTGATAGGACTTGGCGCGAAGTTTCGAAGGCATCTACTTAGTCTCTCCCTCGGAGTCGTCTGCTCCCTTGGTGTCACCTGCACCGGTCGGTAGTTTATCGGCTGGTTCCCGAACCGACATCTCCTCACGAATCTTCTCTGCATCCTGCTTGAAATCAGCAATTGCCTTATCGACGTCCGCGGAGTCAAAAATCTGGGCCCCGTCACCGGTAGCCGAGAAGACGCCAATCTGGCCATCCTCGGTGGCAACAATCGACTGTGGATCTGCAACCGTGTTGATGTCCGCGACCTTGACTGGGGTACCCGAGCTGATGTCGTAGCCAGTCAGCTTGTTCACCTTCGTCGAAGTCACCCAGACAATTCCGCGCGATTCATCGACCGCTACCGCCCACGGAGCCTCCGGGGCCGGAGCTGCCTGGTGGAGGCGAATGACGTCAGTGGCAGTGTAAATAAGAAGCTGGTTGCCCTTGGTGTCTGCGGCAGCAATGACATGATCACCGGAAGCTACCTTGCCGACGCCGATACCCGCACGCAGCGCAGAGCCAGCGCGGGACTCATCGAGCTTGAGCTCATGCACCGAAGTCTCCGGACGGTTGACCTCTAACAGCTTGACGTCCGCGTCATTGTCCGCTTTGGGAATCTCAACGAGCTGCGACCCGTTATTGGCAGCCTTGAAGTCACTGGCCAACTCACCATCAGCGCCGAACACATCGACGACATTGCTATCCGCATGGGCACCGATGATGCGGCCGCCTTCCAGGCCAACTGCGGCGGAGTAGTTGGTGCCACGGCCGACAACGGCCGTTTCCGTAGCCTGGTCAGTAATGACGTGGATGCCATCTTCACACGGCAGCAAAGCGTTAGGGCCGCCCGGCGCGAGCTCACCACACTTCGCGCCCAGCTTCATTGATCGCTCAATTGGGTTATTCAGCGGACCGGCAAAGATTTTGTCCCCGGCCTTCAGGACAACTCGGTCGCCGACCAGCACGGCATCGGTAACGTCCTCATCAATCTTCTTGGCCCTCCCGATAGCAGTATCGGGAGCAGCGGGTGAAGCGGCCGGCACTGGCGTGGCGTTGCCCATTCCGGCATCGATGTCTCCTTCCACATCGGAGGAGCACCCTGCCAGGACCACTGCGCTAGCGGAAAGCCCCGCTAGAAGGGAGGTTATGACACGTCGACGACTGTTTTCACTCACGCTATAGAAACTACCACCCCGGCCTGATTACTTTGTGGACGCCTCCAGCCGTGGGAGGCTCTCGCATTCGTTGTGCCTTATAAGTCTTTATAAGAATGCGGTTACTGATTACAGCGTGACGTCGTCAAGCGCGTTGCAAATCTGCGGTGGCAGCGTGAGTTGTTCGGCGGTGAGGTTTTCGCGTAGCTGAGCGCGGTCTCGAGCGCCAACGAGGATCGAGGTGACGCCCGGCCGATCGCGTGCCCAGGAAATCGCTGCGACGGCAGCACTGACGCCGAGCCCCTTGGCTGCGGTGGTCAGCGCGCCTGCAACCGTGACGCCGCGCGTGTCGAGATAGTCCTGTACCTCTGCGTCGGCGTGTTCGGAAGCAGCGCGGGAGTCCTCGGGAATGATGTGCTGGTATTTGGCGGTCAAAACGCCTTGGGCCAGTGGGGCGCCACCGATAAAGCCGAGCCCCAAATGCTCACAGGCGGGCAGTAGTTCAGCCTCAGGGCTTCGCTGGAGCAGCGAGTACTCATGCTGTGCGAACACCGGAGCGATTCGATCCGCGGCGGCATGCGTCACCGCCGCCTGCCAACCGCTGTATCCACGCACTCCGGCGTAACGTACTTTCCCCGTGAGCACAGCCCATTCCAGGGTATCGGCGACCTCTTCCGGTGGGGTCAGCCCATCCCAGTAGCCGGGCGACCACAGATCAATGTGTTCGACGCCGAGGCGTGCGAGCGTATCGTCGAGGTCCTTTTGCAGTGTCTTACGCGAGCAGTCCACGCGCCTGCCGACGGGCCGCTCGGGGTGTATGCCAGATGCGACCGAGAGCACCAATTCGTCGGCGACACCGCGCTTTGCGATGACTGCACCCAGCATGTCGGCAACAGTGTCGCCGCCGTGGAGTGGGGAAGCGTCGACAAGGTTGCCTCCGGCGTCGAGGAAGTCCGTCAGGATGCGTCCGGCTTCGTCTTGCCTGGTACCCGCACCCCAGGTGGCCGTACCCAGCCCCAAGGCGGAGACGCGTAAACCGCTGTTGCCCAGAATTCGTTGTTGCACGATTTTTACTTTAGGACACCCGTGTGCGGTCGCGGGAAAAGTTCCGCGGGAGAGGTCTCGCTATCGCCGCACCGAAACCTCGCTATAGCCACAACACAAACCGGACGAGTAGCCTATACACCCGTGACTATCATGACGACACTAAGCGCCTCAGCAGATACCGCTGCCGATACCGCCGGCACCGGTATGACCTGGGCGCAGACAATCATCCTGTCCGTAGTGCAAGGTCTGACGGAATTTCTCCCGGTGAGTTCCTCGGGGCACCTTCGGATTGTCTCCGAGCTGCTGTGGGGCCAGGACGCCGGTGCATCCTTCACCGCTGTGGTGCAGCTTGGCACCGAATTGGCTGTGTTGGTGTTCTTCGCCAAGGACATCTGGCAGATCCTCACTGGCTGGTTTGCCGGTCTGTTCAATAAGGAAGCCCGCGGTTTCAACTACCGCATGGGTTGGATGGTGATTGTCGGTACGCTGCCGATTGCCATCATCGGTGTGCTGGGGAAGGACCTCATCCGCGATAACCTGCGCAATCTCTGGATTACAGCCGCTGTGTTGGTGCTTTTCTCCTTTGTCTTTATCGCCGCAGAGAAGTTCGGTCGTCGTGAGCGCAACTATGAAGAGCTGACCATGCGAGATGCCATCGTCATGGGTTTCGCGCAGTGCCTGGCGCTCATTCCGGGTGTGTCGCGCTCGGGCGGTACGGTGTCTGCCGGCCTGTTCTTGCACTTGGACCGAGAGGTTGCAACGCGCTTTTCCTTCCTGCTGGCTATCCCCGCTGTTTTCGCTGCTGGAATTTTTTCGCTTCCAGACGCGTTTGACCCTGCGGCGGGACAGGCCGCTAGTGGTGCGCAATTGGCCATCGGTACGCTGATTGCCTTCGTCGTCGGCTATGCGTCTATCGCATGGCTGCTGAAGTTTGTGTCGAACCACTCCTTCGCTTGGTTCGCCGCGTACCGCATCCCGGTCGGTTTGATTGTTATGGTGTTGCTCGGCTTCGGCACGATCAACGCTGTTTAGTGAGGTAGTGAGTATTTAATGCATTCGTGGCCCCAACCACAGGTTCCCAGTCTCGGCGATGCGCGTTTCGATGTGTTCAACCGCGCCAGCAATACAGGTAAGGCGCATTCGCTTGACGACGAAAACTCAACATCGGTCCCCCTACGCCTCTACGACACCGCGGATCAGAAGGTCTCCCAGGTGGAAGCGGGACCGGAGGCGACCATGTACGTGTGTGGCATCACACCCTATGACGCCACGCACCTGGGGCACGCAGCAACCTACCTCACCTTTGATCTGATTTACCGTCAGCTGCTGGACAATGGACACTCGGTGCATTACGTGCAGAACATCACCGATGTCGATGACCCGTTGTTCGAACGTGCGGAGCGCGATGGGGTGGACTGGCGCGAGCTGGGCACCTCGCAGATTGATTTGTTTCGCTCGGATATGGAAAACCTGTCGGTGATTCCACCGCGCGACTATATCGGCGCCATTGAGTCCGTGGGCGAGGTCGTGGAAATGGTCGAGAAGCTGCTGGAGAATGGCTCGGCCTACCAGCTCACCGATGACGAGTACCCGGATGTGTACTTCCGCAAGAGTGCCACTGAGAACTTTGGTTACGAGTCCAATTACTCGGCAGAGCAGATGGCGGAGTTCTTTGCGGAGCGCGGTGGCGACCCGGATCGCCCGGGCAAGGAGGACCCACTGGACGCGCTGGTGTGGCGTGCCGCTCGCCCCGGGGAGCCAAGCTGGGAGGCTCCTTTTGGTGCGGGCCGGCCGGGTTGGCACATTGAGTGCTCGGCGATTGCCACCAACCGCCTGGGTAAGAGCTTCGACATTCAGGGCGGTGGCTCGGATCTCGCGTTCCCGCACCACGAGTTCTCGGCGGCTCACGCTGAAGCCGCTACTGGCTGTGCACGTATGGCGCGCCATTATGTTCACGCTGGCATGATTGCGCTCGATGGCGTGAAGATGTCCAAGTCGCTGGGCAACCTGGTGTTTGTCTCCAAGCTGGTGGCCGCCGGCGTCGACCCGAGTGCTATTCGCATTGGCGTGTTCGCCAGCCATTACCGCTCTGATCGCGATTGGTCGGACGAGGTGCTGGAGGCGGCCAAGGCACGTCACGAGGCCTGGCGTGCGGCTTGCGCAGCTACAAAGACTGCCACCGATGAGAAGGCTGTGAGCGCAGCAGCGGCACTGGTTGCCGATGTGCGCGCAAGCCTGGCCAATGACCTGGATACGCCGGCTGCTCTGGCCGCTATCGATGCCTGGGCTGCGGAGTGGTCCTCGGCTACCAGCAACAAGGCAGATGCTGGCACAGTAACCGGCGCAGCGGGTGCCGGAGAATTCGTTGCCGCCGCGCTGGACGCGCTGCTTGGCGTTAAAATTTGAGCATGAGCAACTCAGATCTGTCTGCTGTCGAAGTAACGCAAGAGAACATCGATAAGCTAGTTGCCGATTTGCGCATGTTTGCCACCGGCAGCTACCTGCAGCCCGAGGAACGCGAGTTCTGGGAGCCACTTTTTGACGAATCGGTAGCCGACCAGGTCGGGGAAGCCCTCCGTGAGGCCGCCGCTGGTATCGATCAGGCGGCGGAACTGGCCGTCGATAAGCGAGAAGAAGCCGCAACGCAGGCGGTAGAGAACTGCCTACAGCGCGTGGCTGCGATTGAGCATGAGCACGGTGGCTCGATTTTTGATGAGGAGCTCGACGAGATTCTCGCGATTATCAATTCCGCAACGAAGGCTGTCGGTTTGGACCTGCCTGCGGTGAAGGCGGAAAGCTACTTTGAGATCGAATAACCAGCCCGATTAACGGCGCGGTTATGAAAGTAGACTAAGGTGTCTATTCATGACTGATCGCCACTCTTCCGAGTTCCTCACCGCACTGCACAGCCGTGTACTCATTGGCGATGGCGCCATGGGTACCCAGCTGCAGTCTTTTGACCTCGACGTTGACGCGGACTTCCTCGGCTACGAGGGCTGTAATGAGATTCTCAATGACACTCGTCCCGACATCATCGAGACGATTCACCGGCGTTATTTCGAGGCCGGCGCCGACCTGGTGGAAACCAATACCTTCGGCTGCAACTTCCCGAACCTCGCGGATTACGACATTGAAGACCGTATCCAGGAGCTAGCGCACAAGGGCACCGCAATCGCCCGCAAGGTCGCTGACGAAATGGGGCCGGGGCGCGAGGGTATGCGACGCTTTGTCCTCGGTTCGCTGGGCCCGGGCACGAAGCTGCCATCGTTGGGGCACGCTCCGTACGCTCAGCTTCGCGACGCATACACGGAGGCCGGACTCGGCATGATTTCCGGTGGCGCGGATGCGTTTTTGATTGAGACCTGTCAGGACTTGCTGCAGGTAAAGGCGGCCGTCAACGGTGTCAAGGCCGCCATGCGACAGGCTGACAAAAAGATTCCGATCGTCGTCCACGTGACCGTCGAGACCACAGGCACCATGCTGATGGGCTCGGAGATTGGTGCAGCCCTGGCAGCGCTGCAGCCGCTGGGGATCGACATGATTGGTCTGAACTGTGCAACGGGTCCGGACGAGATGAGCGAGCACCTGCGCTACCTGTCCAACTTCGCCTCCATTCCTGTATCGGTGATGCCGAATGCGGGCCTGCCAGTGCTGGGTAAGAACGGTGCGACCTACCCGCTGACCGCACCAGAGCTAGCCACAGCGCTGCGCGCCTTTGTTGAAGAGTTTGGCCTGGCGATGGTCGGTGGCTGCTGTGGTACCACACCGGAGCATGTTTCCGCTGTGCGCGATGCTATTACCGGTGCAGGCGCCTACGCCGAGCAGGGCCCTGCTGTTCAGGCAGCACGCCCATCGACGGATCCGAATGCAAAGCCAATCGATGAGGTCGCTTCTCTGTACTCGGCAACCCCGCTGACGCAGACAACCGGCATCACCATGATTGGTGAGCGCACCAACGCCAACGGTTCCAAGGCTTTCCGCGAGGCCATGCTGGCCGGCGACTGGGAGAAGTGCCTAAACACCGCCCGCGGTCAGGTCACCGATGGCGCACACATGATCGACCTGTGTGTGGACTACGTGGGGCGCGACGGTCGCGATGACATGGCAACCCTGGCATCGCAGATCGCCACCTCGGTGACGTTGCCGGTCATGCTGGACTCCACGGAACCGGAAGTTTTGAAGACTGGCCTGGAGCACCTCGGTGGTCGCTGCGCGGTCAACTCTGTGAACTTTGAAGACGGCGATGGCCCGGACTCGCGCTACCAGCGCATTATGCGCCAGGTTGTTGAGCACGGTGCTGCCGTGGTCGCTTTGACTATCGACGAAGAAGGTCAGGCGCGTACAAAGGACAAGAAGATTGAGATTGCCGAGCGTCTCATCGCCGACATCACCGGCACGTGGGGACTGCGCGAGCAGGACATTATTGTCGACTGTCTGACTTTCCCGATTTCCACTGGCCAGGAGGAAACTCGCCGCGACGGCATCGAAACCATCGAAGCCATCCGCGAACTTAAGCGTCGCCACCCGAACGTGCACACCACGCTCGGTCTGTCCAACATTTCCTTCGGTCTGAACCCGGCGGCTCGCCAGGTACTCAACTCGGTGTTCCTCAACGAGTGCATCGAGGCCGGTCTGGACTCCGCCATTGCCCACAGCTCCAAGATCTTGCCGATGAACAAGATCGACGACAAGCAGCGCGAAGTCGCTCTCGATATGGTGTACGACCGCCGTCGTGAAGCGGGGCACCCCGACGGGGAGTACGACCCACTGCAGGTATTCATGGAGCTCTTCGAAGGAGTCTCCGCCGCTGACGCGAAGGACGCCCGGGCCGAAAAGCTCGCCGCCATGCCGCTGTTCGACCGCCTGGCGCAGCGCATCATCGACGGTGAGCGCACGGGTATCGAGGCTGACCTCGATGAGGGCATGAAGGAAAAGGAACCGCTGGCGATTGTCAACGAGGACCTGCTGCGTGGCATGCAGACCGTTGGTGACCTGTTCGGTTCTGGCCAGATGCAGCTGCCATTCGTGCTGCAGTCGGCCGAGACGATGAAGGCCGCGGTGGGCTACCTCGAGGGCTTTATGGATGCCGAGGATGCCACGGGCTCCAAGGGCTCGATTGTGCTGGCCACGGTGAAGGGCGATGTCCACGACATCGGCAAGAACCTGGTGGAGATTATTCTCTCCAACAACGGCTACACCGTGCATAACCTGGGCATTAAGCAGCCAATCGCTACGATTCTGTCCGCCGCCAAGGAACTGGATGTCGACGCCATCGGCATGTCCGGCCTGCTGGTGAAGTCCACTGTGGTGATGAAGGACAACCTGCTGGAGATCAACTCCGCCGGCGATGCCACCCGCTTCCCAGTACTGCTCGGCGGCGCCGCGCTGACGCGTAGCTACGTGGAAGACGACCTGTCCGAGCTCTACCACGGCGATGTCTACTACGGCAGGGATGCCTTCGAAGGACTGCGCATCATGGACGAGCTGATGGCAGCTAAGAAGGGCCTCGGCCCAGACGAGAATTCGCCAGAGGCCATTGCTGCCCGCGAGAAGAAGGAAGCTCGCCGCGCCCGCCGTGAGCGCTCCAAGCGCATCGCCGCGCAGCGCGCCGCCAAGGCTGCTGCTGAAGCCCCCGAGGTGCCGGAGCGTTCCGATGTCGCCGCTGATGTCCCCGTTGCGACACCGCCGTTCTGGGGAACCCGCATTGTCAAGGGCCTGCCCCTCGACGACTACCTGACCACCCTCGACGAACGCGCTCTGTTCATGGGGCAGTGGGGACTGCGCGGCACCCGCGGCGACGAGGGGCCGAGTTACGAGGAACTGGTCGAATCCGATGGTCGTCCACGCCTGCGCGCATGGCTGCAGCGCCTGCGCGCCGAGAACATCCTCCAGCATGCGGCTGTCGTCTATGGCTACTTCCCAGCAGTTTCTGAGGGCGATACCGTACACGTACTGCCGCTACCTGCGGAAGGGGAGCAGCCCGACCCCGCGGCAGAGCCAGTGGTGTCCTGGACCTTCCCGCGCCAGCAGCGTGGTCGCTTCCTATGCATTGCTGACTTCATTCGCTCGCGCGAAGATGCCATCGCCGCAGGACAGACCGACGTCATGCCGTTCCAGCTGGTGACCATGGGACAGCCCATCGCTGACTTCGCCAACGATATTTACGCCAAGAACGAATACCGCGACTACCTGGAGGTTCACGGTATCGGCGTGCAGCTCACCGAGGCGCTGGCCGAGTACTGGCACCAGCGCATTCGCTCCGAGCTCGCGTTCTCCGACGGCACAAGTGTTGGCGCGGAAGACTCCGACGATACCCAGGACTTCTTTGACCTGAAGTACCGTGGCGCTCGTTACTCCTTCGGCTATGGTTCCTGCCCGGATCTGACCTTCCGTCAGGGCATGATTGACCTGCTGCAGCCGGAGCGCATCGGCGTGGAGCTCTCTGAGGAGCTCCAGCTGCACCCAGAGCAGTCCACCGATGCGTTCGTGCTCTACCACCCGGAAGCGAAGTACTTTAACGTGTAGCTTCGCGCTA
>NZ_JVPT01000078.1:0-153 GCF_001055915.1 Corynebacterium sp. 212_CJEI
GTTGTGGTGGGGATGGGTTGTTGCCTGGTTTTTGTCGGTGGTGTTAGCGGTGGGGTCACGCCCGGTCCCATTCCGAACCCGGAAGCTAAGTCCACCAGCGCCGATGGTACTGCACTCGGGAGGGTGTGGGAGAGTAGGTCGCCGCCGGCATAA
>NZ_JVPT01000078.1:165-139236 GCF_001055915.1 Corynebacterium sp. 212_CJEI
TGTGGGTCGTGGTAGCCAGTTCCCGTGTGGGGTTGGGTGCTGCGGCCCACTTTTGTACCTACGGGTAAACAGAATTAACTAGCGTTTTAGTGCTGCATTTTGCTGTTCGTATGCTTATTCCTATGCGGCGCGCTACGTCGGCGCCGTTTTAATTGCTCGACTCAGTCGGCTGTATCTTGGAATTCATGCGAGTGGGAATCGTGACTGGAGCATCTCGGGGCATAGGCGCCGTCTTTGCCGATAGACTTGGGCAGCTACGTCCAGACCTAGATGAAATTTGGTGTGTTTCTCGTAGCTACAACGATGATTCTTCCGGTGAAGACGCTGAGTTCTCGCAGAGGCAAGGTCCTCGTCTTCGATATCTTTGTCTAGATCAGTCCGATGATGATTTTGGCGATAAACTCCGGAATCATGTTGACCGCCATCACGCGACGATAGTTTATTTAATCCTCAATGCCGCGTATGCGAATTATGGCGATGTTAAAACCCAGGATTTTTCGCAGGCTGATCAAATGATACAGACGAATATTCGCGGTACGGTCGCAGCGGTTTACTCGCTAAACGATTTATTCGAAAAGAACGGCCACATCATTTTCGTTTCATCGATCTCAGCTGTAGCACCAACTCCAGGGCTGGCGGTGTACACAGCATCGAAAGCGTTTATTCGGCACTGGGGTATCTGCCTTGGAGAGGAATTGAAACCTAATGGTGTAACTGTAACTATTTGCTACCCGGGAAAGGTTAAGACCAAGGCGCTACGGGACGTCGTGAAGCAGGCGAAGTCGGTGAAGTTGCGTCTCATGCCGGAGCAGAATCTCAGTTATCTAGTGGAGCGCACGTTACGTGGAGCGGAGAGGGGTCGGGCGGAGGTAGCGCCCGGCCTATATGGCCTGGTGATGGCCCTATCCAAAACTGTGCCGAAACGTGTGGTGGCTCGATTCGCGCGGTTAGTTTGAGGCCGTCTAGATTCGCGGAATCAAACTTTCGTTTAACCCCCTGGGTTTGGTCCGTTTAGAAGCCAGCGTTATCTGAGTAGGCTACGAAGTATGCGTAAGTTATTCACAGCTGCTTCGGTGTATCTCGGTCTTGGTCTGTTTTCTGGCGTTTTCTATCGTGAATTTACCCGTGCGATGGATTTCGGGGATAAAACGCAGCTCAATACGCTGCACACGCATTTCCTTGTTCTTGGCACAATCTTTTTCTTGGTTGCGCTGGCATTGGATGGTCAATTCAATATTTCAGCTGTCAAGGGCTTTGATCGCTGGTTCATCGTTCAGAATGTCGGCATTGTTTGGACGATTGGCATGATGGTGGCTAACGGTATCGTGCACGTTGTTTCAGGCCCGGAGGCCTGGGGTGCGATGTACTCGGGAATTGCAGGACTCGGCCACATTATCCTGACGGTCGGCTTTGTGTGGTTCTTTATGCTTCTCAATAAGGCGCTGAAGAATCGTGAACGCGAGGTTCGCAAGGCCAACGCGGCCGTGTGAATTTCCAGTGGAAATGCGTGAGCTGGATTGCTGATTCGGCGTAGGCGATAAGGCGAAATAGAAACCCCGTGCAGAAACAATATCTGCACGGGGCGCTTTCATATAACGGCGACTATTCGTCTGCGATAGCGGCCAGGGGCGGTGTCTTCGCGGCTTTCTGACCAGGGCCGAGAGCAGCAATAATGCCCACAAGCGCAGACCCAAGCAGCATGAGAACGATCTGCAGCCACGGTACCGCGATAGTATTCAGGCCCTCATCCTTCAGCACGGTCAGAAGTGACCAGCCGAGGAACAAGCCGAGGACAATACCTACAACCGCGCCGAAAATGGAGATTTCCACAGATTCCAGGCGAATCATCCGGCGAATCCCCGAGCGTTGCAGGCCGACGGCCCGAAGCATGCCAATCTCCTGGCGGCGCTCGACAACTGAGAGTGCGACAGTATTGATAATTCCCAGAATCGAAATGATGACCGCCAGGGCCAGCAGAGCGTAGACGATTCCCAGCATGACATCGATAGAGGCATTAGCCAGACCCGCAAACTCCTTAGCAGTCATCACCTGTACTACGAGGTAGTCCGCAACTGCGTCGCTAAGCTTTTGCTTCATTTCATCCATGGAGCCGCTGTCTGCCGCGATGGAATCAGAAATATCGACGTAGGTCTGGAAAGGCAACAGGTGGCTGCTTTTGACATATTTATGGGCGGCTTCGTCGGAGACCATAATCGACTGGCCGGGATCACTTGTGTCAGCAAAAATGCCGGTGACGGGGAGCCGTGTTATGCCGCCTTTGGAAACAACTGCGAGTTCAGTGCCAACGTTCCAACTATTCTTTTTCGCTGTTGATTCGCTGATGACAATTCCCGCATCCGGCTTGGCCAGATCCAGGGAGCCCTGGATGGCGCGAGTGCCGTACCATTTGCCGACGTTGGAGTTGAAAACCGACGCATTACTAGATTCCGGTCCGACTTCAGTTTGTTCGCCGTCGGAAGCTATCATCGTGGCGGCTTCCTCAGGTGGGATTACCAGTAGCGCGCCAATCGACAAGGTTGCGGTGTCGTCGACACCATCGATATCCTTCACCGCATCCTCGACCCCAAGTGGCAGGGCCGAATGCGCGGTCAGAGGTGGCGAGAGCACGAAGTCAGCCGTCAGATTGGTCTCTGACCACTCATTGACCGCCTCCTTCATGGACACACCGAACATGCCAATCACAGTCACCAGCGCAAGCCCGAGCGTCAGTGCAAACGATGTGGTTCCCGTTCTGCGCGGATTGCGGTGGGAGTTCGTCGCCGCAAGCTTGCCGACGGTTCCAAAAGGCGCACCTACGACGCGCCCCAGTCCTCCGATCAGAGGCATGGACAGCGCGGGGCCGACAAGCCAGACGGAGGCTACGGCCATCACTGCACCGACACCAACGAAGATGGCACGAATCTTGGTTTCTGCGTCGTTCCACTGCAATGCCCAGGCAATGATTGCGATCGCGGCGGACGCCAGCACAGTACCGGTCCACGTCCTAGCACTGAGGCTATTGCTGGTTGTTTGATCCCCAGAGCGCATGGCTTCTACAGGAGGGACCGCGCCAGCGCGGGCGGCCGGCGTCCAGGCGGCGATCATGGTGATGGCCACGCCGACAAGGAGAGGAACGATGACTGCCACCGGTTCGAATGTCAGGCCATCGCCGGGCATGGAGATACTCATGGCATCGAGAAGCATGAATAGCCCCTGGCTCAGCCCAAATCCCGTGATGACACCTAGTGCGGAACCGATGAGGCCAACAATGAATGCCTCCAAGAGGACGGACGCAGTGAGCTGTCGTCGTGAAGCACCGAGGGCGCGGAGGAGAGCGAACTCCTTCATGCGCTGAGTGACCAGCATGGTGAAAGTATTGGAGATGATGAAGATGCCCACAAGCAGCCCGATGAGCCCGAAAGCGATGAGGAAGTAGTTGACAAAGCTTAAGGCAGAGGAGACACGTTCGGAGGCCTCCTCGGCGAGCTTAGAGCCTGCCTCTACCTTGAGCTCGGGGAATGCTTCTGCGACATCACGGGTAAGCGTGGCAGCGTCAGTGGTGGAATCGGCGGCGAGGGTGAACATGTCCATATGGCTGTCCGCGCCGTAGAGCTTGCGCCACTGATTCTGGGTGAAAAAGACCGCGAGGTAGCCGGTTTCGTCGATGGAGGTATCAGCGATGCCGACAACCTTCACCGTCGCCCGATCGAGGCGGGTGGCCACTTTGATTTCAGTGCCGACGTGGAGGTTGCCGAGTTCGGCGGTGGTGGAGTTGACGACCACCTCACCTGGTGTTTCCGGCGCGTGCCCCTCGGTAACCGTGACCTTGTTGCCCACCGCTTCGGCCGCTGGATAGTAGGGAAGACCCATCGATGGCGAACCATTGGTTTGAATCGGCTTGCCGTCGGCTCCTGTGGCCGTAATGCTGTTGTTGGGATCGCCAATGTTGAGGGCTCGGACCCCGGGGAAGCTTTCGATTTCCTGCGCGGTTTCTTCGGTGAGAGCACCGGGATTGTCAGCTGGGGCCGTCACCACCACGTCGACACCGTCATAAGCGGTACTCATTGCGCCCTTAAAGGCCTTGTCCAGCGATGATGTGAACACAAATGCGCCGGTGATGAAGGCTGTGCCCAGCACGACCGAAATAATTGTGAGCACGAGGCGCAACTTGTGCGAGGTGATATTACGCCAGGCGACGCGGCTTAGCGTGGAAGACGATGATGCCATGGGGAGAGATGACCTGCCTTCCTAAAGATTCTCAATATCTGCCATGCGCGCCAAAATATCGGCGGGCGTGGGGTTGCGAAGCTCGTCAACCACGCGGCCATCCGCGAGGAACACAACACGGTCTGCGTAGGACGCGGCGGTGGCATCATGCGTCACAATGACAACGGTCTGGCCGATGTCATCAACCGCATCGCGGAGAATCGTCAACACCTCACGGGATGAGTTCGAGTCCAAGTTGCCCGTCGGCTCATCTCCAAAGATGATCTCCGGCCGGCTGACAATGGCACGCGCACAGGCGACACGCTGCTGCTGGCCACCGGACAGTTCCGAGGGGCGGTGCGTAAGCCGTTCTTTAAGCCCGAGGCGCGTGGTGATTTCCTCGAACCACTGCTTATCCACCTTACGACCAGCGATATTGATAGGCAGGGTGATGTTCTCCGCCGCTGTCAACGTCGGCACCAAGTTGAAGGACTGGAACACAAAGCCCAGGCGGTCACGCCGCAGCGCCGTAATCTCCTTGTCCGACAGCTTCGACAGTTCCGTCGTGCCGATGTACGCGCTTCCCGACGTCGCGGAGTCCAAGCCGGCCATGCAGTGCATCAATGTCGACTTACCCGACCCGGACGGCCCCATGATCGCGGTGAACTCACCAGCGGCAAAAGAGATATCGACATGGTCCAGTGCAGTAACAGCGGCATTGCCGACACCGTACTTCTTGGTGAGCCCCTCAGCGTAGGCCGCCGCTGGTGGGGCGGAATGCTTCAAAGAAGACTCAGCGGATGATTTGGTGGGGCGTTTTGCATGCTTGGCAGACATGGGGGAGGGGCTCTCTTCTAATTAGATTTGATCAACGGCGAATTAATATCCGGCAGCGAAAGCGGATTGAAAACGCTGCGACGGGAATGGAACGTTCGTTGTTCCCCAGTCACGGGGTCAGCGAAACTCATTTCAACACAGACCAGGTGCAGGGGCTCCGAGGTATTCTCGGCCTCCAGCGGCAGAATCTCCGGGTAGTACTGGTCACCCAGGATGGGAAAGCCCAGTTCACTCAAGTGCAGCCGCAGCTGATGAGTGCGTCCGGTGATGGGCTTCAATTGCCACAGCGCAACGCGACCACTGTCGGCAGCGAGGCCGTCGGCGTCCGAAGGCACGTCGACAAGCGAAATGCGCTCGATGATGGTGTGGGCGTTTGGCTCGCCCTCGAGAGTATAAGCCTGCATCTGGCCAGCAATTTTGTGCTGTCGTGTGCGCAATTCCAGTGGGGTCTCGGGCAGGGCTTCGCTGGCCGCGCCAGCGATGGGTGTAGGCGACGTCAGTGCGTGGTAGCGCTTAGTGACTTCCCCCGATGCGAAAAGCCCCTGGTAGGCGCCGCGAACCTCGCGCCGGGCGGTAAAGATGAGCAACCCCGACGTCAGCCTGTCGAGGCGATGCGCGGGAACCAACTCCGGATTACCCAGCTCCCGCCGCAGGCGAACCACAGCAGTTTCCGTAATGTGTCGGCCGCGCGGCATCGTTGCCAAAAACGACGGCTTGTCGACGACCACAAGGTTGTCATCTTGAAAGACAATCGGCATCGGCCCCGCGATTGTGCGCTCCGGTGCCGGGGTGCGGTAAAACCACATTTCCGCGCCGGGCTTCACCATGTCATCTGGACTGTAGGGCACTGAGTTGGCGCGAACGACGAGCCCATCTGCAAAACGCTTGGCCACAGCCGCTTCATCATCGTCTGGGTGGCGGTAGGTTTGACCTGCGATAGCGCCTGCGAGCAGATCCCACGCACGGGTGGGGGCATCGCCACGACGCCCGGGAGCGGCGATGCGGGATGGGTTGAGCCCATTGCGAATGGGCAGTGGCATGCGACGCATACGGCTGACTTTAACAGGTGCCCCGGATTCATCTGGCGGGCAAGCGGAGCTGCTGTGGCAGAGCGGTGTTGGTATCGCCCCTAATGGCGTAGGTGGACAACATTCTGCCCTGTCGGTCGCAACATAATGGGGGTAGGGTGGAGGTGAAAGTAATAAAAAGGTTGGCTCGGAAGAGTTGACTAAATAGCAAAGCTTGTCCATTAAAATGGCGTCCAAGCAGGTGCGATAGGTGTAGCTGCGTTGCGGTCGGGCCGCGGAGAGCCAATTTTTATGGATCGCATAATAAGGAGGCAATCAATGCCAAGGCAGAACATCATTGTGTGCGCGGTCGATGGCTCGGAGGCATCCAAGACCGCCGTCAAGTGGGCCGCTAACACCGCAGTGAAGCGCGGTGAGCCACTCCGTCTGGTCAGCAGCTACTCCATGCCACAGTTCCTCTACGCAGAGGGCATGGTTCCGCCGCAGGAGCTTTACGACGATCTTGAGGCCGAAACCCTGGAGAAGATTAACGAGGCCAAGAAGATTGCCCTCGACTTCGCACCATCGGTAGATGTCAGCCACCAGATTGAAGAGGGCAGCCCGATTGACATGCTGCTCGACCTGTCTGAGCAGGCAACCATGGTGGTTATGGGCTCTCGCGGTCTGGGTGGGCTCTCTGGCATGGTCATGGGTTCGGTTTCCGCCGCTGTTGTTTCCCACGCATCGTGCCCGGTTGTTGTTGTCCGCGAGGACAACCTGGTCACCGATGAGACCAAGTACGGCCCGGTCGTTGTCGGCGTCGATGGCTCCGATATTTCCGAAAAGGCAACGGAGTACGCATTCCGTGAGGCCGATGCCCGTGGTGCAGAGCTGATTGCAGTTCACACCTGGATGGACATGCAGGTACAGGCTTCTCTGGCCGGTCTTTCTGCAGCTCAGAGCCAGTGGCAGGTTGTGGAAGAGGAGCAGAAGGCTCTGCTCGGCCACCGACTGGAGAAGTACGCTAAGAAGTACCCGGACGTGGCCATCAAGAAGGTCGTTACCCGCGACCGCCCGGTTCGTGCTCTGGCTGATGCCTCGGAAGGCTCGCAGCTGCTGGTCGTCGGCAGCCACGGCCGCGGTGGTTTCAAGGGCATGCTGCTCGGCTCCACCTCGCGTGCACTCCTGCAGGCGGCTGCTTGCCCGATGATGGTCGTCCGCCCGGAGACTGACGCCTAAAGCGCCCTTCGAGGAGGCTGAAAAAAGACGCCGGTGCCGGTCGTGGACGTGCGTTTAGCGCCGAGAACAGAAACCGTTACCGAATATTTATAAGTAGAACCTAGCCGGTTTCCGACATGTCTCGGAGATCGGCTTCGGTTTATATAAATGGGGCCTCTCGTCTGCATAAACCCCGTTTTCATGCAGAAAGTACAGATTCTATAAGGGCTTTCCTATGGTTATCCGACTGTTATCTCGCTAGTTTCCCAGTGGCCGAAATGGCCTGATAGTGCTTGCAGTAGGTGCAAGATATTTTGGAAAGACTTATAGTTGAGTCAGAACGATTTCGGGAAAGGAATATCTATCATGAACGAGATTCTTCTTGCTGCCTCCTTTAGTCCTACTCTGGGCTTCGTTGGTTGGATTATCATCGGTGGTCTTGCCGGCTGGATTGGCTCTAAGATCATGAACACCGATGAACAGATGGGCGTCGTCCTGAATATCGTCGTCGGTATCGTCGGTGGTTTCTTGGGCGGTTGGCTGCTCACCCAGTTCGGCGTTGATGTCGCCGGCGGTAATAAGTTCTTCAGCTTCCTCACGTGTCTGATTGGTGCTGTGATTCTGCTGTGGATTGTCGGCATGATTCAGAAGCGTAAGTAAACCAAGAAAACAACCAAGAAAAACAGCACAGCTCAGCACAAAGCGTCGTAACGCTGCTATCTACTGGATAGTGAGCTAGAGCGCGGGGCATCTCATTAACATTGAGATGCCCTTTTTGTTGTGCGGTTGTCGTGAAGTTGGCGTTCTGCGGTTGTCGCGACATCTGTTGGGGGCAGTAATCATCGCACGCTAAAGTAGGACTAGAGGCTGAAAGACTGACTAGTTTGTTCTTTTACAAAATCACAGTCGCAGATGCGCCTACAATGGAATATCACAAACTATAAACGCCCTGCTCAGTGTTGCGAAAGCAATGACGCGAACGCCGAGATTTGCGAGTAAGCAGCTGATATAACGGGGTGTGACTTTGGAAGGACGAGAGGTACTGCCGTGGCAGAAGCGACAACGGGCAAGGGCGCAAAAGGCGGCCGCGCTTCCTCTCGCCGTCGTAACCGCCCCAGTCCGCGGGAGCGCCTCCTGACATCAGCGACAGCTCTGTTTACAACGGAAGGCATCCGCGTTGTCGGCATTGACCGCATCCTGCGGGAAGCTGATGTCGCCAAAGCCAGCCTGTACTCGTTGTTTGGATCCAAGGACAAGCTGGTCATCGCGTATCTGCAAGACCTCGATGCCAAATGGCGGGAGGCTTGGGAGCAGCGAGTGGCCTCGTTGGATACCCCGGCGGAGAAGATTCTCGCTTTCTTCGATCAGTGTATTGCGGAGCAGCCGGCAATCGACTTCCGTGGTTCACACTTCCAGAATGCGGCTAGTGAATATCCGCGGCCGGAAACGGAGTCGGAGCAGGACATCCGCCAGGCCGCAGCCGATCACCGCTCCTGGGTTTGGCAACAGCTACACACGCTGCTGACTGAAAATGAATCTAGTATGCCGTCTGCTCACGCAAATATGCTGTTGCTCTACCTCGACGGCGGCCTCGCGGGTGCCAAGATGTCCAAGGATCTGAACCCGCTGCAGATGGCGCGCGACCTGGCCCGTGACTTGGTCACGTAAATACCTAATTCCCTTTTTTAACGCGCCCTAGTTCTCGCCTTTTGCTCACGGGCTAATCCCGGAAGCGTTTCCAGTCCGACTCCTTTGAGCCGGTGGCTTTCTTAACCATATTCTTCGTATTCTGGCCGAGCAGCATTCCCAGGTTCTTTGCAATCAGAATTGGTTTCGGCCGCTTCTGCGCCTTTTGTGCTTTCTCGGCTTGTCGTTTCATGTCTGCCCGCACTTTAGCCAGGCCGGGAAGCGGCGGAACTATACCCGAGGAAATCTTCATATCCTGCGTCAGGGACGGCAAATTGTCCTGAGCGCCAGGCCTCATCTGGGTCACCATGTAGCGAACCTTCGCAATTTTCAAAGCCTGGGCATATTCTTCGTCCTGCTTTGCTTTACGACGGTCCCGCGATTCCTTCTCAATAGCGGCATATTCGCTCTTATACTGCTTTATTTTCCACGGAGCGAATGCGGATTTGATATAAAAGCGACGCTTGGCCTGCTTTAACTTCTTCTTTTCTTCCCGCTCCGATTCGTATTCACCCTTTTGGTGGTTTTGCAGAGTTCGGAAATCGTCCGTGAGTGGGTAGGTCTTTTCTACATAGCGGGTGAGAATAATATTTTGGGTCAGTGTCCAGAAGTTATTGGTGACCCAGTAGACAATTAGAGCCACAGGTGTTGGGCCAAAGAACCCCGCGAAGAGGATCATCAGCGGTGCGTAGATAAGCATTACGCGCATGAATTTGCTGAGGAATACACTGACGCTATTGGAATAGTCGAGAGTGCGCTGCAACCGGCGGTAGGAAATGACCAAGTTAAAACCGGTGAAAATGGCCGCTGCCACGATGCCGATAATGCAGAAAGCTAACAGCGAATCATGATTGCCCCCAAGGATTTGTAGTTGCTCCGGGTCCATGCGCAGATACGCGGGTAGAGGCTGCCCCAAGAATGTCGCGCTCAGAAAGTCGGAAATCTCATCCTTAGAGATGAATCCGACATTATGAGACGCAGGCAGTCCAGGCCCCTCAGACGCCCGCAGCATGTGCCTCAGCATGCGAACAAGACCCATAATCACGGGAATCTGGACGAAGAGGGGCGCCAGCATTACGGAGGTCTTAATACCTTCGGCTTTGCGCATTTCCTTGCTGGCAAAGTTTACGTATTGTGGCGAGTTCGGCTCGATGCTCCTGCGGTAGCGCTCCTTGAGTATAAAAAGCTGCGGCCGTAGGTTGGCCGTCTTGCGCGCCGAGATAAATTGCTGGAACGCGAGAAACGCCAGAGCGCCACGCACCGTAAACACCAGCAGGAAGAGAGAAAGCGTCCAGGACAGAGAAGATGGCAGGTGAAACACTGAGGCCAGTAAAAGGTGCCACGCCTTAAGGACAAACGAGACCAGCCAAACAAATGGTTCCAAAATAACCACGGGCCGACTCCTCCATGTCAAGGATAAGAAAAGTAAGACAACCGGATTAGGCCGGTGTGCCAATTCCAGCCGCTATCCTAGCGACTCGAATCACCTGCCCCAACTTTAAAACAGGGCCCCGCTGTGGCGGGACCCTGTCTTTAAGATAGTGAAGCTGGATGACATCCAGTGGAAGGCAAACGAACCTGGGTGAGAACTAGTTAGCGCTCTCGTACTTTTCAATAATGTGCTTTGGCAGCGCACCGCGGTCTGCAACATCCATGCCATTCTCTCGTGCCCACTGGCGAATCTTGCGATTGCGATCACGGGCCTCAGCGGCATTGGGATTAGCGGAAGAGCGCTTACGCGGAGCTACAACCGTGCTGTGATCAATAGAAGCGTTCGCAATATACGGTTCTAATACCTGCTCGAACTTCTCAGCATTTTCCTGAGAGAGGTCGAGAATGTAGTTCTTACCGCGGAAAGAGAAACGAACGACTTGGTGATCTGTGGAATCAAGCGGAGTCCCATCGAGGTCGTCGATGTACTGAATTAGTTCGCGGCGTGCCATAGAATCCCTGCCTAAGCTTGGTGCTGAACTTGTAATAATGAAGAAGGCTTACGGTGAAACTTCAATACGGTGAAATTTCAAATTAATATCAAGCCCTGTTTTCTTTCCCCCACAGTATAAGTGCAAAGAAATTTAATGTCTATTGACGATAATTGAGTTAGATTGTGCAACTTATATCGAATACATGGTTTGTTAATAATTCGATTAATTGTGCACAAGAACTTGGGGTGATAAAAAGACGGCCCTGCATGTTGTGCAGGGCCGTCGTGAACAGCAACTACGCTACTGAGAGCGCAATGCGGGGTGCGCTCTCAGTGGTCGTCGGAAAGCGAAAGGATGAGAAGGCGCTTAAGCCTGGGTCATGCCCTCACCAGGCTTGCCTCGGTAGGTAGCGGCGACGAAAAGTGGCTGGTTCGGTTCCTCCTTGACCTCGACGAGGCGGTACTCAGAGGTAACGTCCTCGCGGCCGAAGTAGACAGCGGTGTAGCCGTGGCGGTCGAACTCGAGGTAGTTGACGTACGGGTTCGCAGCCTTGAGTCCAGCGGTAGCAGCCAAGGAAATCGGGTTGTCCTGAGGCAGCTTCACAATGTCATCGATGTTCGGGGCGCTGACGGAAGTACAGACAATCTCAATGGCGGCAATACCGGCACTCGGGTACTGGCCCGGGACCTTCGGTACGTTGCAGTTCCAGGAGGAGTGAATATCGCCGGTGAGGAAGACAACGTTGTCGTAGCCCTCCTTACCCATGATGTCGATCAGCTTACGACGCTCAGCAGCGTAGCCATCCCACTGATCCAAGTTGTACGGCAGGCCGTCCTGAGGCAAGCTCAGCAGCTCAGTGACAGCGTGAGTGGCCTCCGGATCCAGCGGCGGAACCAGCACTGGAGTGAACATGACGGAGTTGCCCACGACACGCCACTTTGCGCTCGAGGAACGCCACTGGCCGAGCAGGTAATTGAACTGCTCAGAGCCGAGCATGGAGCGACTCTCATCATCGGTCTCGCCAGCGCGGATGAACTTCAGCTGCTGGTCACGGTAGGTGCGCAGGTCCAGCATGGTCAGGTCGGCGAGATCGCCGAAACGGAAGCTGCGGTAGAGCTTGCCGCCCTGGGAGAAGGGGACAGCGCGAACCGGCAGCCACTCCAGGTAAGCCTGGATAGCGGCGTCGCGGCGGGCAACGTAGTCGCCTTCGGTCTCCGGGTCGTGGTTCTCAGCGCCACTGTGCCAATCATCGTTGGCGACCTCGTGGTCATCCCAGGTCACAATCCACGGCTTTGCGCGGTGAGCTTCCTGCAGGTCCGCATCGGTGCGGTAGGTGGCGTAGCGCAGGCGGTAGTCAGCGAGAGAAATAATCTCGTGAGCCGGCTTGTGGTCACGAACCGGGCCCTTGCCGGAGTAGCCACCGGCCTCGTACTCGTAGATGTAGTCACCGACACACATAATGATGTCGATGCGGTCATTTTCCGCCATATCGCGGTAAGCGGAGAAGAAGCCACTTTCCCAGTTAGCGCAGGAGGTCAGCGCGATGCCCAGGTGATCTGGCGAGGAGTTCACCGGCGGCGCAGTGCGAGTCTGGCCAATCGGGGAAACCTGGCCCGCGTGATTACCAGCGGTGACGGTAAAGCGGTAGAAGTAGTAGGAATTAGCGGAGAGACCCTTGACATCGATCTTGACGGTGTTGTCAGCATCCGGGTCGGTGTTCAGGGCACCAGAGGCAACGATGTTGCCGAAGCCCTCATCAGAAGCGACTTCCCACTTCAGTGCAACAGGGCGGCCCTGGTTTGCACCTGCGGTGTCGCCAGGGTGCGATGTCACACGAGTCCAGATAAGAACGGAGTCCGGCAGTGGATCGCCAGAGGCCACACCGTGTTGGAAGACCTGAAAACCACCAGAACCGCCAGCATTAGCTGAGGACTGCGACTCAGGATTGGCCCCCGCACTAGTAGCGGTCGCCAGGCCGATGGCACCAGCAGCAGCACCGGTAGCGCCGGCACGCAGTACGGCACGACGAGTAGGGGTGAATGGCTTTTGGGCTGTTGCGTCGCTGTTCGAGACTGCGCCGTTCAGATCCGAGGCTGCAGTCTGAGATTTATCTGAAGATGGCATAGCCCTCATTACAGTAGTTCTCAGTCCGTAGCGCCATCGGAGGGAGAAAATAGCCCGATACGGGGGTACTAAGAGCGAAAGCGCGACTATTGCTGCTCAACAACAGTCGCGCTTAGTTCGACGAATCTCGGCGAGTGGCCTTAACCCGAAGCGGCCAGGTTTACGCGCCCAGCTCCGAAATGATCTGGCGATCCAGAGAATCCAGCTCTGCGGTAATGGAGTGGTGCGCGCGACGACGCTGCTCCGGGGTCATCTTCTCGGCAGTATTAATAGCATCAGTCATGACATCCAGACGCGAGTTGGCGTCCTTGATAAAACCATCGGTGCCCTTGGCGCCCGACTTACGCAGCTCCGTCAGCGAACCGCGAGTAGCCTCAATGCGGGCCAGCAGCGGTGCACCGTGCCCCTGGTAACGAGCGGCATCATTAGCGGAAACACCGAACTTCTGCGCGGCCGACGAGTGTTCACGGCGCTGAATGGCAGTGATAGCGCGGTAGGCCAGCGGAACCAGCACCGGTACCAGCAGGCGCGCGCCACCGATCCACGACTTTGCCTTGTCCTTGTTGAAGCCCTGGCTGCGCTGCTGTGCCAGGATCTTCTCGGCCATCTTGGTCTGGTGGCGCTGCTTGGCGGCCAGCGCCTTCTTCTCGTCCTTGGCACTCGCCTTGCGAATCTTCTCCGCGCGCTTCAGAGCACGGTTTTCCAGCTTGAGTTCCTTCTTACCGAGCTTTTCCTCAGAACGAACGCGGCCAGCGGCCTCCTTCAGCTCCAGCTTGTGTTGGTGCTTCTGGTCGCGCTTAGCGGCCTTGACCTCAGCCTTATGTGCCTTGCGATTAAGTCGAGCTGCGTGGCGAGCCTCTTCCTTAGCCTTCGCCTTGGCAGCCTTCACCTGCTTGGCGGTTTCGCGCCGACGCTCACGGATGTCACCCAAGAAGCTCATTTTTTCCTTCGCCTAGTTGCTCGCAGATAGTCCCTCCGGAAAAGTGGGGCGGAAAACCCGTAAACCCCACCGCGCCGGAGTGCGCTTGCCAGATGCAGTGGCTGCATCACGATTCTTGCTATCCAAGCTTAACGTGAAACTTCCTACCGAGTGGCGATACGCTAATTCTCATTGTGACTGATTCATCCGTTTCGCGCCCGCTTCTCCACGCGAGCGACCTCATCGGCTGCCGCTACCGGCTGAGCCTCGACCTCCGCGAGGGGCGGCTAGTCGAACCTGCTTCTCACCATGAGCACCGCTTGCCGACGTCCATCGCGTCCATCCCCGGCCTGTACACAGTGGCCTCGGGACCGGACGCTCACCTGGATACCCTTGAGGCCATCGCCCGCGGAGAAAGCGTCATCACCGGTGGCGTGCTCATGCATGAGCGTCCGATTCCCGGTGGGGTGTACTCGGGAATCGACGAGATTTGCCACCCCGATCTGCTGGTCAAGGTCGATGATTCACCACAGACGACCTCCCCGACGTATATGCCGGTCCTGGTTGTCACACGGCACCTGCTCTCTGCGCGCAAACCGGGCCGGCGGCGTAAGCCGTCGTCAAGCAATGCGGCGCGTGCGGCGGCGATGCAGGTGCGACTGTTGGGCGTTGACCGGCTCGGGCGTGCTGGCGTGATGGGGCGGACCCTGCGTCAGGCGATGGCTGTCACGGACGAGTGGAAGCTACGGCATTACGGACCCGATGCTGTGAAGCTTGGGCAGGCAGCGGCGATACTGCACCGCCTGGGCGTATCTTGTGGCCTGGTGGGGGCGATTAGCGCCACCGGGATGAACCTGGATACACGGCATATTGTCATTGCCGATGAAGGTTCGCGCGTGGCCTCGTACCGGATGGCGTTGCGGGATGCGCGTGATGCCGTCGCTGCCACTCAGGGGCGACCGTCACGGTTTACGCCAGGCACCTGGCCGCTGGCGCCACGGCGCATCCGGGAGTGCCGAACCTGCCGTCACCACGACCTTTGCTTGGATGAGCTGACCGCAAGTGACGATATTTCCCTCCTCCTACCTGGCGATAAGTCCATGCGGTTGCGCAGTGTGGGCATCGACACAGTCACGGCACTGGCGCAGGCCAGTACCAACACTCCGCACGTCAGCAAGGAGCAGGTGTGGATGGCGAGGGCGCGGCTTGCCGACGTCGACGCGCTCCGGGTAGCCGCTAAGACATCGGCCCCGCGTGGCGATATTGAGATGGATATCGATATGGAGGCGTACCCCAACGATGGCGCCTACCTGTGGGGAACGTGGGTGCCTGGGGAGGACTACCGCGGGTTTATCACCTGGGAGCCACCGGGGCCAGAAGGGCTCGGTGGCACGGCAGAGGCCAGGAACTTTGCGATTTTCTGGGATTACCTGATGCGTCGTCGAAATGCGGCGCATGAACAAGGCAAGACCTTCCGCGCCTATTGCTGGGCGGCAGAGGGTGAGAACTATTGGCTGCGTCAGAGCGCCACCCGGTTCGGCGGCCAGGAATTTGTGGTGCCCGCAGATTCGGCGGAGCTGGCTACAGGCGATGCGGCTGGTTCCAGTTCCGAGGCAGCTGGCCCGACAAAGATTGTGCGGGTGCCGACCCGCGAAGAAGTGGACAAGTTCATTGCCTCGGAGGACTGGGTGGACATGCTGAAGGTCGCCCGTCGCCAAATCCTCTCCACCGTCGGCATGGGGCTTAAAGTCGTGGCCCCGTGGTCGGGCTTCCACTGGCGCGACGCCGATGTTGACGGCGAGGCATCGCTGGATCTGTATCGCATTGCGACGGCCACTGACCTTGACTTTGTCTCGGAACAGTCCTTTGAAAAGCTCACGCAAGCCGAGGCTCGCGCCATGCTGCTGCGCTACAACGGCGATGACTGCCGATCGGTAGCCCACGTCCGCGACTGGCTGGATTCACAGCGCGCGGCCGCGGACCTGCCGCATGGGGATGACCTGCCGGTTCCTTAGCGCGCTAACCACGCGCCCACGTGCCGCGCCGGGCGAACTTAGGTGAGACCTTCTTCATCGCAGCATTGCGAATAATGGCCGTGTTCTTGCGGGCTAACAGCAGCAGCTGCTGTGTGCGCTCGGCACGGAATGTTGCGCGAGGAGAGCGGTGCACATCGCGGAAAAGCCGCTTCGTCGCCGCCAGCTGATCCGGCGAGCGTGTCGCCAGCTGTGCCAACTTCTCCTTGGACAGCTTGAGTGCAGCGTCCTCCGTGTCCACGGCCCACGTCGCCAGACCGATCTCAGTTGCTTCCTTGCCGTTGAGTTCTTCGCCAGACATGGTCAGCCAACGTGCAGTATCGGCGCTGACCTCATCGAGGATGGTTCGCATACCGGACATATCCGGAATCAGTCCCCACTTCGCTTCGAGGATTGACCACTTGGCATCGCTCGTAGTAATGCGGAAATCAGCACCTAGTGCAATCTGTAGACCACCGCCGTAGCAGTGCCCATGCACCGCCGCAATGACCGGCACCGGCAGGCCTCGCCAGTCCCAGCAGGCGCGCTGGAACAGGTTCGTGCCGTGGATATCGGGGACGAATGAGCGCAGAATGCGCGAGGGCTTCTTAAATGCCGACGCGAAATCGAGCCCAGCGCAAAACGATTTGCCCTCGCCACGGAGGATTACGCCGCGCAGATCACGGTCAGCTGCCAGTTTCCGGGCGACGGTGGACATCTCGGTCAGCATCTCAAGTGTTAGACCGTTGAGTTTGTCTCCGCGGTCCAAACTGACGACAGCGATTTTCGCCACCTCTGAATCAGCTACGGCGAGGTATTCATAGGCGACGTTGACATTGTTGCTGGTGTTCATGGGCACTAACGCTAAACGACGGCTACGTGTGCCGCCCGGGAAATACCAAAAGTGGTCTCAAACAAGACACAAAAAACCGACCCGCTGAGGGTAAGCCCCGTCAGCGAGCCGGTAAGCCATCTTTAGCGCGCGGCAGGGACGCGTAAAAAGCCGCGCGCTGTTAGCTGAAATTACTTGGCAGCTGCGAACAGCTCTGCAGCGTAATCCCAGTTGAAGACGTTCCAGACAGCCTTGACGTAGTCAGCCTTGACGTTCTTGTACTGCAGGTAGAAAGCGTGCTCCCACATATCCAGCAGCAGAACCGGCTTCAGGTTGATGGACAGGTTGCCCTGCTGATCAGTCATCTGCTCAATAACCAGGCGCTCTGCAATGGTGTCGTAACCCAGAACAGGCCAGCCGGAGCCCTGCAGACCCAGAGCAGCAGCGTTGAAGTGAGCCTGGAACTTCTCGAAAGAACCGAAGTCGCGCTCGATAGCCTCAGCCAGCTCACCGGTCGGCTGGCCGCCACCGTTCGGGGACAGCAGCTTCCAGAACAGGGAGTGGTTGGTGTGGCCACCCAGGTTAAAGGCCAGGTCCTTGGACAGGCCGGTAACAGCTGCGAAGTCGCCGGACTCGCGAGCAGCGGCGAGCTTCTCCAGTGCAGCGTTGGCACCGTTGACGTAATTAGCGTGGTGCTTGCTGTGGTGCAGCTCCATAATCTCGCCGGAGATGTGCGGCTCCAGAGCGTCGTAAGCGTAATCCAGCTCAGGAAGTTCGTACTTAGTCATTAGGAAAATTCCTCCTCAACACGTTTTTAGGTTGTGCCGTCGATGGTACTCAAGATGAGTGGATGCGCAACCATTTAAGCAATACAATTAATGCGAAATTCATAAAAAATGCTGTTCAGGGATATCTGTCACAAGTTTATGAACGCGGCGGCTGAGTGCGGCGAATCCACTTACTCACGCGCTTGAAGCGCATTCCGGCTGCGCCACCCAGGTCGTCGTCAAGCGGAATGTCGAGGATGGAAGCCCACGTTGGCAACATTTCTTCCTCGTACCGGTGGCCGTGACCACCGGGGACGGTGACGGAGGCGAGGCCGTCGATAAGCACCTGCCAGAAGGTGACGAACGGATGCCAGCGCATGGAGGGGAGAACATCGCGGCCGACGCGCTCTGCAAGCCAGTCGGGGCGGCGCCAGGCCAGTGGGTAATCCCACCAAACGATGGGGTCAGAGGCATGCTGCAGGAATGCGACGCGCGGGAATTCCCACGGCCCGAACTTGGTGCCATAGAAGGAGTGGTACAGCTCGTCGGGGCGCGTAGCGAAGCGGATGTTTCGCCCCTCGTCGATGACTGGAGCGATTTCCGGAGACCCCTTTGTCCGACGGTGCGTCAGCTCTTTCCACATCGCGGAGAACTGTGGTGCGCCCGTCCAGACAGCACCGTCGACGCGTGCGAGCATGTCAGCGGAATTCTCGAATGCGCCGAGACCGCCAAACCCGCCGAGGGATTCACCGGCGACGTAGACCTTTGGCCGGTCGTTCTCCGGCATCTTGTCGACTTCCTGCAACACCCGATGGATAAGGGTGTGGCCAGCCGCGATTGGGGTTTCGTGGTCCGTTAGCCATGCCACTGGGGAGGGGAGGTCAGAGTACTGCAGAGCGACAGTGGCGCAGTTGCCAAGGGTCAAGAACTCTGCAGCCTGCGCCGACCACGGTGGCACCCAACCGGTGCCGGTGGTGGTGAAGACAACCAGATGATCGCGCCGGAACGCGCCGGTGCGGTGCATCTCGCGGATGATGAGCTCCGCCTGTTCCCGCAGAGAACGACCTGGCACCTTGCCCGCATAAATGCGGATGGGTTCCTGCAGTTCGGAGAGCGGCTTGCCAGTGACCACCGCCAAATCTCGGGCACGGGGGCCTTCGGCGACGAAGACGCGCCCCTCGGCGCCGAGTGCGTACCACGGCTCCAAAGACCATGGACTTCCGGAACGTTCCGGCTCCCAGGGCTGCATGCGGCCTGGAACTACCAGGGTATTCAGGTATCGGGACTTCTTGGCGATGGACTCCAAAGTCCGACGGATAAGCAGTCGGTCAATGCTGGCGGCCACGGCACCACCGACGATGGCACCGCTGAGAACCGGGGCGAGACCGCGCGGCAGCCAGGGGCGGAGGTTGTCCCGCAGTAAGTCATAGCCGCGATTGGCCAGCGCGGAGAGCCCCCGAGTGGTCAGGTAGAGACCACTGGCAATCATTGTGGAAGCGAACTGGCTGCGTGCGGATTCCTGCTCATCCTTGCCCACCAGTCGGCCAATTTCGCGCTGCTGGGAAATAGAGCGCAGCCACAGCGCCGCGGTGGTGGCCGTGGTGGCAACATGCCAGGTCACGGCCAGTGCGCGCTCGTGTCGAGGTGCCGGCGCAAAGCGGTTGAGCGGAGTGCTGGCCAGACGCCGCATCGTCGTGTTGTAGCCATAGCCGATAGCCACCCCGGTGACATGGCCCGCCAACTGTGCCAGGAAGGTCACAGTAACGGTGGCGGTCCGAGTACGCGGCATCAGCGAGGGGCTAAAGGCAGCCCATGACGCAATTTCTGCACCAATTAGACCGGGGTTGGAGGGGATGCCCGCCCGCAGTGCGCTGCGGATAGTGCCAGGGCCGGTACCTAGGAGGCGTTCGCGAAAGACTTTGGTAGCCATCAGACTGCCGGTGCCGACTGCGCCCAGCGCTTTGGCCATGCCAGCTGTGCCAGCGACTCCTGCAATTCCCGTTCGCGCTGCTCGTGCAGCTCGCACTGTCCTGGCGGTTTCGATTGGCTGAGCTACAGGTGTGTTGCCCGTAGACGCAATCGAGGGCGCAATCGAAGTAAATGCGCGACGCAGGAATCTCATAAATCCCATCATGGCAAAATTTTTTCCACGGGGTTTATTCATCTCGCGCCAGTTTTCCGCACAAAGCGTAGCCTGTGGGGTGTCGCAACGTTTTCCGAATCGGTTGAGAAGGATCCGAGGGCTATGAAGCTATCCACAGGAAATAAGGTCGTGCTGATCGGCGCTGGCGACGTCGGCGTGGCATATGCGTACTCGCTGGTCAACCAAGGCACTGTCGACCATTTGGCAATCATTGACATCGACGAAAAGAAGACGATGGGCAACGTCATGGACTTAAACCATGGCGTCGTGTGGGCGTCGTCGCGCACCAAAGTCACTCAGGGCACGTACGCCGACTGTGACGATGCCGCGCTGGTAGTCATCTGTGCAGGCGCAGCACAAAAGCCCGGCGAGACTCGCCTACAGCTGGTGGACAAGAATATGAAAATTATGAAGTCCATCGTCGATTCCGTCATGGCCAGCGGTTTTGATGGGCTCCTACTGATCGCCTCCAACCCCGTCGACGTACTCACATACGCCGCGTGGAAGTACTCCGGGCTGCCACACAACCGTGTCTTCGGCTCCGGCACCATCTTGGACTCCGCACGTTTCCGTTACATGCTGGGTGAATACTACGATGTTTCCCCGATGAGCGTGCACGCATACATCATTGGTGAACACGGCGACTCCGAGCTGCCGGTGTTGTCCAGCGCCAACGTTGCAGGCGTCAGTCTGTCCAAGCGCCTCGCCGCCGACCCCGCGCTTCACGACGAGCTGGAGGACATCTTCATCCGAACCCGTGATGCCGCTTACGAGATTATCGATGCCAAGGGCTCCACTTCCTACGGAATCGGTATGGGTCTGGCCCGCATTACGCGCGCCATTTTCCAGAACCAAGAGGTGGCTCTGCCGGTCTCCGCGTACTTGCAAGGTGAATACGGTCATGAGGACGTGTTCATCGGAACACCAGCCATTGTGAACCGCCGAGGAATTCGCCGCGTTATCGAGCTTGAACTGGACGAATACGAAAAGAAGCAGCTGGACAAGTCCATTCAGACGCTCCGAGATGTGCAGGATCCATTCTGGAAGTAACTGCTGGTAGCGAGAGTAGATGTCTTCTCGACATGCGCTTTCGGCCGTCTCATTTGAGAATGAGAATGCCCACCTTCTATTGGCCCGCGTGGCCGACTCTGGCCAACGCTTCGTCTTAAACACAGGAGTGCCTTCTCTATGGCAGCGCAGAGCCCTCAAGACACAGCAACTGACAACACTGAAAGCGGCGCGGCCGTACCGCGTCTGGATGACCTCATCAGCAAGGTCACTGATCTGATCACAGAGTTGGACGACGTCTCGGTGGAGGCTTCTGCACTGCTCGCAGAGGTGCCGGAAGAGCGCCGTCGGCACGCGGAAAACCTGCTGCACTACGCACACCTGCGCACAATTGACATCCGTGAGCTGCAAAACAGCTTGCACGACCTCGGCGTGACCAGTCTGACCACGGTGGAGACTTTCACCCGGGGGCGCCTTGAGTTGGCCCTCAACGCGCTGTTGGCGCTGGCGGGGCGCACCTCAGACATCGATGTCGCCCGCATTATTGCCGACGATGAGCGCGCGGATATTGCCCTGGATAACAACGCCACCGAGCTGTTCGGTCAGGAGCGCGCGGATGTCACTTCGCACATTATGGTGACCCTGCCCGCCGAGGCCGCCGACGATGCAGAGTTGGTGGAGAGCTTCGCTGCCGCTGGCATGGATCTCGCTCGCATCAACTGCGCCCACGACGGCCCTGAGCAGTGGAGCCGCATGATTGACAACGTCAATGCTGCAGCTGAGAAGGCCGGTCGCCGCATCTTCGTGTCCATGGATCTGGCTGGCCCGAAGCTGCGCACGGGTGATATCGAACCGGGGCCGCGTGTGGGGCGCGCCCGTGTTGTGCGTGACGACGCCGGCACGGTCATCTCCAAGTCCAAGATTTGGCTGACTCCACGGCTGGATGAGCACCCCAAGCCAGCTCCGAGCGATTTGCCGGGGCGTCCCGCACTGCCGCTGGAAGCAGATCAGGGGTGGTTGGAACAGCTGCAGCTTGACGATGTCATTACGCTGCATGACTCCCGCTCGGCGAAGCGTCACTTCACCGTTGTGCGCATCGACACCGACTCCGAGGGCGAGGTCGAGGCTGTCCTCGCCGAGGGCGAAAAGAACGCCTGGATTGCCGAGGGAACACACCTGCGCAGCAACTACGAGGTCACGCGCGCTGGTGGCGTGCCACCGACCGTGCAAAAGCTGCGCTTCCACACCGGTGATGAGTTTATTCTCACCAGCCGCGAGGAAATCACCACCATTCCACGCACTGACGATGAAATTCCACGCGTCTCCTGTTCGCTGCCGTCTGCCGTGGCGGCTCTGAAGCCGGGCAATCCGGTGCTTTTCGACGACGGTGCGCTCGGCGCTGAGGTGGTTGAGGTCTCCGAGACGTCGTCAAGCGAAGATAGTCACGTCGATGCCCGGCTGCGTGTCCTGCGTACGAAGCCGAATGGTCAGCCGCTGGCGGCGCATAAGGGCATCAATCTGCCGAACACCGACCTGCCACTCAATTCGCTTACCGACGAAGACATTGAGCACCTGCGCTTTGTGGTGGAGCATGCGGATATTGCTGCGGTGAGCTTTATTCGCACGCAGGGGGATGCTGAGTACGTTTACAAGGTGCTCGATGAGATTGCGGCGGAACATGAGGCTGCGGGCCGCGAGGACCTGGCGTCGAAGGCTCGGAACCTGGGTGTTGTGCTGAAGATTGAGACTATTCCGGCATTCCAGAATCTGCCGGGAATCATCATCGCCAGCATGAAGCGCGCCAAGTCCGGTCTGATGATTGCTCGTGGTGACCTGGCTGTGGAGCTGGGCTTCGACCGTATGGGTGAGGTCCCAGGCCAGATTCTGACGCTGGCGCAGGCAGCCGGTGTGCCGACCATTCTGGGTACTCAGGTGCTGGAGAACATGGCCAAGGCCGGCCTGCCGTCCCGCGCGGAGATTACCGATGCGGCCTTCGCCCTGCGTGCCGAGTGCGTGATGCTGAACAAGGGGCCGCACATTACCGAGGCCATCGCGATTTTGAACAACCTGGCCCGGAAGATGGGACGTTCGCAGCGTAAGAGCCGCATCATGCTGCGGAAGATTCGCAGCTGGTCGGACTAGTGGCTGGGGTAGGGGCCGGGCTAGTTTAGGTAGGTTAGGGGGAGCGCACTTAAAAACACCGTGGGAGAAAAGACTGCGGAAGAAGCCGGCCGCGCGTACGAGAGGAGCCCTGCGGAAAATGTCTAATGAACAGGCAGAAAACGCGGGGTGGGCTGTGCCGCCGCAGTCTCCAAAACAGCAGCCACAGCAGTCCCCACCTCAGGTGGTGCTGCCACCGCAGCAGAGCTGGCAGCCGACTGTCTCGGATTCGGCCATCACAGGTGCGACGCCGCGCTGGAAGGCCGATGAGATTGTTCGCAAGCGTGCGGACAGTGTCTTTCGATGGGCAATGAGCGGCGCTGGCGTATTCGCCGCATTTACCGTATTCATCTGGATGAGCATTCTGAGTCCAGGTCAGGATCTGGTGGTTTCCCTCCTCGGCGAACTGGGAGCATGGGCTTTCGGTCTCTGCGGAATGGTTTCCCTCATTGGGCTGGGTTTTTCGGTCTACAAGACCCTCCAGGTGCTGCGTGACCGCGCAACGTATGCCCGCCCACTGCTGTCGCGCACGGCAACGGATGTGCGCACGATGCACATGTGGCCAGTGCGCAACATCACGGGGCCCGTGGTCGCGTTGGCTGAAACAGGAGTCACTGCCGTAATGGGGCCAGGTCGCTTTATCTGGTATCTGGCCTGCGTTTTGTGGCCCCTTGCAACGGGTTGGTTTATCGCTGCCGACGTGTCCAGGACGTACTTCCAGGCCGGAATCATCACTGTTTTAGCTTGTGTGACAACTGCCCTTACGGCGCGGCTACTCCGCTACGTGTTGGCTCCCGAGGAAGTGCATCGCAACATTCCCGTTGGGGCAGGTCGCGAGCGCACCCAGCCCGGTTTTTGGTCCAAGGGCTTCATCCCCAGCGAAGCTACCGATGAACAGGGGGAGGCGGGCGCGTTGGCCGTCGACAAGCAGCTTTTCGAAGGAACGGCGAGCGAATTCGTCGACGATTTTTATAAGTAGCCCAGGCAGTCGCGAATTACGGACTGCGAATAGGTATTCTGTGGCCTTGTGGGAAAGAAATCTCGTAAGAAGAATAATCAGGCCCCGGAGGGCATGAGCCGCCGTCAGGCGAAGCTGGCAGCCCGCGCTGCTGAGCGTGCAGCGCTGCTGGGCAATCCGCGTCCGTTCAAGGACTTCGACGAAGAGGCTGACATCGTGGCTGTCCGCGAGTTCGCTCCGGCTGTGGTCATTCCGGTCACGGTCGCTGACGCCGAGCGCGACATCAAGCTCTGCACCGTGCTGCCAGGTGGCGTTGCTGCTCTGACGCGTGCCGCTGACCAGGGCAATGAGGCTTTCGTCGCGCTGCAGACGCAGGCGCGCACCAATGATGGCGCTGCGGATCTCTCCCGTGCGCTGGCATGGGCCCGTGACGCAGAGCCGGGCCAGCAGCTCTCCGCCGCCACTGACGGCGAGGCCGCACCGCTTACCGACGTCCTGACCGCCGTGGATCTCGACAACCTGGAGGTCCACCAGGACTTCGAGTGGTGGATTCCCAAGGGCATTGAACGCACCCCGATGATCGAGCAGAACCTGGCCGTGGCTAACGACGCGATTCTCCCGTCGTACCGCCTGGATGCGAAGGTCGCTGGCGCTGTGTGGTGGATTGATCCGGGCGAGCGCGCTCACATCCGCTGGGTGCGCCGTGAAGATGAGAAGCCACTGCTGGATGCCTTGGCACGCGTGCACGCTGCGGACAACCTTTCGCTGGGAGAGGGCACTAAGTTCGCTGGTGTCTTCCGCACCGATGGCCTGCTGGTGCCGGTCTGGGACCTGGATAACACCAAGCCGCACGACCACTGGATTGCTGCTGTGGAAGAGGCCGATAAGCGTATCGCTGAGGCGCTGGCCAGCGAAGAGCCGCTGACCGCCGAGGAGCGTAAGTCCCGTGAGACCATCGTGTCCCGTCAGGTGACCATTCGGAACTAGGCGTAGCTGGTTTAAAAACTAACGCGTGTGGCTCAGCAAAACGCTAAGTCACACGCGTTAGTTGTCTCGAAAGCTATCTGAAGCTGTTTTAGCTACCTTCTTGACTATCTCAGCTCCGCAAAAAGTGCTGGCGCTTCGATTTCGTCCCAGAGCAGCACATTGCCCGCATAACCGGTATCCATGGCGCCTGAGGTGGGCACGGTAAGGGAATCGGAACCGAAGAGCATGCGCAACATCAGCCAGGTCAGATGCCAGACATGGTCACCATCGCCGACGAACACGGCCTTAGTGCCAGCATTGGCCAGGCGAATCCAGCGGTAGGGGTTGAGCCATACCGCAGGTGATTTCAGGCGTCCCATCAGCGCGCTCATGAACTCACGCTGCCGCTCTACGCGGTCCAAGTCTCCCTGGGCGGTAGCACGCGTGCGCACGTAACCCAGGGCGCCCGCGCCGTCGAATTTCTGGCAACCGGCCTGGATATTCAGGCCCGCCAGCGGATCGTCGATGGCTTCTTCAGGGCACATCTCGATACCACCGACAGCATCGACGACACCGGCGAAACCGCCAAAGCCAATTTCGGCGTAGTGGTCGATGTGGATTCCAGTGTTTTTCTCTACGGTATCGATGAGCAACTGGGGGCCACCAAATGCGAATGCCGCATTGATCTTGTTCTTGTCATTGCCCGGGATATCCACGAAGGAGTCACGCGGGATACTGACCAACTTCGGCTTACCGAGCACCGGAATGTGGGCAATCATGATGGTGTCGGTGCGCTGGCCGAAATCACCACTGCCCGTCGACAGCTTGGCGGCATCTTCCTCTGACAAGCCCGTACGAGAGTCCGAACCGACAAGCAACCAGTTGGAGGACATCGTATTGGCAGGGCGATCTGCCAGACCGGAGAACGCATCGACCCTGGTCAGGCGGATGTCGACAAGTGCCATCGTGACGACAAGGAAGATGACGAGAAGCAGGATGATGGATTTAAAGCGCAAGCGTGGCAGTCGCAAGCGTGGCATGCGGAACCCAGACCTGACGCCGGCGCCGTCACGACTGCCACGGCGTCCACCACGGCCAGAACTCGCTGCTTGTGGGGCACTGTAGTAGTCCTGTGACGAGCCGCGCGAGGAAGATTGGAAATCCGCATCCGGATTATATCCGGGTGGGGGAAACCGCGGATCGCTGCCAGCGCGTCCGCTACCGGCCCGGTTCATTGGTGGACGGGACTCAATGCGCGTTTCGTTCAGTGGCGCCTGCCGACGTTCCGGTTGCGGCCTAGACCTGCGCGGAGGCATAGGCGCTGGGCGGGCTGCCCCTGCCCTAGATGGGCGGTCGGAACGGGGCGGGATGGGGCGTCGTGAAGCGCCACGCGAATCGGCCTCACGGGGGCCGGCATGCTTCGGCGACGCCTCGTCCACACGGCGGTAGATGGGGCGGCCATAGCGATCTTTAAGCGGCCTACCGTATCGGTCGCGGGCAATGCGCGAGTCGTCGAAGTTGCCTTCCATACCAATAAAGAATAGGCAACGACAGTGGACTAAGAGAACCGAGACAGCAATACAAGTCTTGGTAGCGCTGGCGTTACCCTGCATGCGACGTGCTGAAAGGGGTTGGGAACGAAGAAGAATATGCTGGAAATATGTCCGCAATGAACCAGAACAACGAACGTGCAGTCAACGACTCGGATGTTTACGTCAAGAGCCGGCATGGTGTCCCTAGGGATTTCTTCGCCTGTGAGGCGGCGGGGCTGGGTTGGCTGCGCGAGGGCGAATCTGACGGCGGTGCGCGCGTAGTGGAGGTGCTGGGCGTGAGCGGGCATGCGCTGAAATTGCGTCGAATTGAGTCGAAAGCGCCGACTCCACAGGCGGCGTACGATTTCGGAAAATCGTTGGCCATTACCCACAATCTGGGCGCCGTTGGCTGGGGTGCCGGCCCCGATGGGTGGGAGGGGCACGGTTACTTCGGTCCACTGGATCAGCCCCTGCAGATGGACCTGACTCCACGGGAGAGCTTCGGTGAATACTGGGCGAAAGGGCGTCTGCTGCCAGCGCTGGGAAAGTTGGAAAGCTCCTACAATAACCGTCAGCTAGATATCTTTGACCAGCTCATTGAGCGCCTCTTGGCTGGGGATTTCGACAACGAGCCAGATGCTGCGCGTGTCCACGGTGACCTGTGGTGGGGAAACCTTATGTGGGATGCAGACGGCGCGATCTTGATTGACCCCGCGGCGCACGGCGGAGCCCGCGAGGAAGATCTGGCACTGCTGGCGCTATTCGGGGCAACGCATTTCGACGAGATCTTGCGTGGCTACGAATCCGTACATCCGCTGCCGGATTTCGCCGAGAGCTGCGAACTCCATCAGCTCTACGCCGTGCTCATGCACGCGGTGCTATTTGGTGGCGGATACGCCGGACAGGCGGCGGCAATGGCGGCGAAGTACGTGCGCTAGTTGGCGTTAGCAGCCTCCAGCACGCTAGCCATCTCCAGTAGCTCTGCCTCGCCGCAGCGCACCGCACCGATGTTGACGCTGGTGGCGGGGAGCTTCGCATTGGGCGTGCTGCCGCTAGTGTCCGGCACAGCAATGGGCACGGACACGCTTGCCCACCCAGTCAGATTCCACAGCGACAACCACGGTGTCCACCGGGTTTGCTCGTCAAAGTCCTCCCACGGCGCCAACGCAGAGAAATGCCCAATACGCGGAGGATCAAACGCCAGCGTTGGCGTAATCACCGCATCGACTTCCCAACGCGACCGAATCGCGCCGGGCAGAGCCATCCGCTGCTGATGTGTCGCCGCCGCCTCTGCTGTGGAAATCTCCTGGCCACAGGCTCGAATCCACTGCACAATCTCGGAGTAGTCCGCGCGCGGCAATTTCGTGGCCATTCGCGTGATGGTCCGTCGAAAAATCTCGAACACGTCCGGACCTGCCGGATCGTAGGGGCTGGGCACTTCCACCACGTCGTACCCGGCGTCGGCAAGACGGTCAGCCGCCGCCCACGCACCGTTTGCCCAGCGCTTATCGACGTCCACCTCAGCATGAAAAGGGCTGACAGTGACACCGATGCGAAGGGGACGCTGGGGCCGTCGGAAAGCATGCGGGGTTGCGGAAAGTGGCACCCCGGCCAGCAGTGCTGCGTCATCAACTGTGCGAGTGAGGAAGGCGGGCGTGGAGAGATTTCCACCCGCAATATCGTGTGCTGGCTTCAACCCAACGAGGCCACAGCAGGCGGCGGGCACACGGATAGAACCGCCGCCGTCAGAGCCCAGAGCTGCGGGAACGACACCAGTTGCGACAGCCACCGCGCTGCCGCCCGAGGAACCGCCGGGAGTGCGTGGCGTGGTATCCGGCTGATTGGACAGCTGATTGGGCGTGGCGAAGTAGGGGTTTTCTGGGGCCGGGTAGCCAATCGGCTCGGTGTAGGCCGTCATCCCGACCTCGGAGGTGTGCGTTGTCGCCGTGAGGACCGCGCCGCGAGCCAGCAGTTTCGCCACGGGTTCCGAGGTTTCGGTGGCGGTGAAAGCCAAGTTGGTCGAGCCCATCGTGCATTCGACACCAGCGATGGTGAATAGGTCCTTGATTGCCACTGGCAGACCTAGGAGGTCACGCGGGAGTCCGTGGCTAGCGCGCCGGGCGGGTTCGGATTCGGCAGTGAGGCTGCGCGCGCGGTCGACAGCGTGCTCGGCCAAGGACGTGGCAATACCGAAACGGGCGGGATTGGTCGCGGCGTCGTCGGCAAGCGTGGCGAATTCCGAAACGATTTCCGATACCGAGATTGCGCCACTGCGCACGGCTTCAGTGAGGGCGCGGGCGGGCATCTCGGAAGAAGAGGTCATGCAATAAGTGTAGAAGCCCTCTACTCTGAGCTTATGACGACGGTTACTTATTTGGGTCCTGCGGGCACATTCACCGAGCAGGCGCTGTGGGACATGGCGCGTGCTGGCGAGATTGATCCGGCAGGGGAATCCGCGGTCAATGCGGTGCCGGTGGATAGCCCCGCGGCTGCGCTTGGAGCCGTGCGCCGAGGGGAAGCGGACTTTGCCTGCGTGGCTATCGAGAGCAGCGTGGACGGTCCCGTTACACCAACTTTTGATGCCCTCGCCGCTGGGCCAGAGCTGCAGGTTTTCCGCGAAACCGAGGTCGGGGTGGTGTTCTCTATCCTGGTCCGTCCCGGTACGACGGTGGAACAGGTGCGTACTTTTACGACACATCCCGTAGCGTATCCGCAGGTCAAACAGTGGGTGGACGCCAACCTTCCGGGCGTGGAAGTTCACCAGGCCAGCTCCAATGCGGCGGCGGCCCACCAGGTCGCCGAGGGCACCCGCGACGCTTGCGCTGCCCCGGCCCGCGCGGGTGAACTGCTCGGGTTGGAGGCGCTGGCTACTGAGGTCGCCGACGTGCGCGGTGCCCGCACCCGTTTCCTGCTGGTGGGGCGCCCCGGCGTGCCGACGCCGCGCACCGGCGCCGACCGCACCTCGGTCTCCTTCACGCTGCCGAACCAGCCCGGCACACTAATGCGTGCCATGAATGAGTTCGCAGTGCGACAGGTCAACCTCACCCGCATCGAGTCACGGCCGACACGCGAGCTTTTCGGCCTCTACCGCTTCTACATCGACTGCAACGGCCACGTTGATGATGCACAGGTTGCCGCGGCTCTCGCGGCACTGCACGAATACGCCGAAGATTTGCGCTATCTGGGATCTTGGCCAGTCGCTGAGGGCGGTCGGCGCAGCATTATGACCCCGCCACCGGATATTTCCCAGTCAATTGAGTGGGTCGACGCGCTTAAGGAAGGACGAAGGTAAAACATGACACCCGCCGCGCCCGAAAATCCAGTTGGACAGCTGCCTTTCCTCGATGACCGCCCAGACCGCCCTGAATCTGTCATGCCGGTTGATTCCCAGCGCATCATTTTCATCCGCCACGGGCAGACCACCGGCAACATCAACCGCCGTCTGGATACCGCATTGCCGGGCGCACCGCTCACCGACCTCGGTGTGAGGCAGGCGCGCAGTCTGGGACGTCTTTTGCTTCCCGACGTGCACAGAATCGGTGACATCGTCACATCCCATGCCCTGCGTGCCCGCCAGACTGGCGCAGGCGCGGTCGCAAGTCTGCACCACCTGGGAGAGACTTCTGTTCGCATCCGCCATGAGGGTGGCCTCCACGAGGTTCAGGCCGGTGACCTGGAGGGGCGCAATGATCGCGATGCGCACATGGAGTACATGCGCGCCTTCTACCAGTGGCTCAATGGGGAGCTGGAGTACCGCCTTCCCGGCGGTGAATCCGGTGCTGACGTGCTGAATCGCTACCTGCCGACGATACAGCAGCTGCTGGAGCAGACAGGAGCGACAGGTGGTGAATCCAAGGAGTCGAAGGAGGGCGGCAACAAGGATGTCGTCATTGTCAGCCACGGCGCGGCTATTCGTCTGATTGGGCAGTATCTGACCGGGGTGAATCCGGAATACGCACTGCGGCACCGCATTGCCAATACCGAGCGAATTGAGCTGGTTCCGAACGCAGCGGCCGTCGGCAAGCGTGCTGGCATTGAACCGCGCGCGTGGGATGTGCGTCGCTGGGGCGACAGCGAGTTGCCCTAGAAGGGAGCGAAACGGCGACCGTTACTGCTGACCGTTACTGCTGGCCTTCCTGAATCTCGCGGCGCTTCTGCGCTGCCAGGCGTAGGCGTTCCGTGCGACGCTTGGATTCCTCTTCGTTGATTTCGTTGAGGAGCTCTTCTTCGTCATCATTGATGTTCAAGGCGGCGCGCCCGATAAGGGCAACGGCCGCAGCGACGATGAAGCCGAGCCACGCGTTATCGATATTGGTGAAAAACATCAGAACGATAGTGACACATACGATAACGCCTGCAGCAGAATCAACAATGTTGAGCTGGCGGCCCTTTTTCATCAGGTTTTGCAGCTCTTGATCGACACTTTGATGCTGCGGATTAGCCGGGGTGCCCTGTGAACTCTCGGGGGATGTCTCAGCGGGCAGGTCTGCGAAGAGTGTTTGTAGTTGGGAGCGGGTTTTAGCGACTGCGGCAGCTTCGGCGCGCTTGGAGAATTCATCGACATCCAAGTAGCCGTCAGCGAAATGATTGCCGAGACGCTCCATGGCAGCGTTGCGCTCCCTATCGCCGACCCTGATTTCTGGCTTCTCGCTCGAGTTGTCGCTCATGATTATTAAGGTTACAAGGAAGAAAGCTGCCGTGAAGAAGCCGAGAGGAACGAGACCTCGCAGGGCGGGACACACTTATCCGTAGCCGAGACGGTCCAGATCTTCCTCCTCGAGGCCGAAATAATGCCCGATTTCATGCAGGAGAGTGACCCGAATCTGCTCCACCAGCTCCTCTTCGGTGTGGCTGATGCGGCAGAGCATGTCGCGATACAAGCTGATTTGGTCAGGCGGACCCCAGTGGTTGTTAGAACGCTCGGTCAGAGGTATCCCCTCGTAGAGTCCCAGCAGTGTGGGCTCGTCGAGGTTATACGGGTGAACCTGGATGATGACCTGATCGAGCTGATCGAGAAACTGCGTGGGAATGCGGTCGATGGCCTCATCGACAAGCGCATCGAACCGCTCAGGGCTAACGTCAACCATTTATGGTGCTGCCTCGCAATGTCCTGTTGTTCTACTGTCCTGCGGGAGCGACTGCGTTATCCACAGCGCCTGCTTCAGCACCAGTACTGTCGGCGCCGACCTCACCGACGTCACCTGTGCCAGCGCCAGCGTCACCCTGCTCCTCCCGCAGCGGATTGCGCGGTGGTGGAGCCACGGGCGGCTGGCCGTCGATAGTGAAGGACTCGTTAGCGTGGCCGTTGAGAGTGGAGAATCCGCCCTGGCCATTGTCCTTAATCAACCAGCAATTCACACTGCGCGAGCCAGCATTGAGCGACTCCTGCGACAGGGACGTCCAAAATGGCAACAGCGTTGAGTTATACAGCGGGTCGTCACCGCCGAGGTAATTCTGCGCGAGAGTCACACACTGTTCCGCGAGCACATCATTCTGCTCCTGGTCAGTGGGGACGTTGTCACCGAAATGGTCGCGGAGATTGACAATTCCCGTCGACTCCATCAGGTGATCTTCCACGCAAGGCACCTGGCGGATGGCGCCGCTTTCGTCCAACGTCACGCAGCGGCCGCCCTCGAACACGCGGGACTGGTCCTGCCCGGCCGCAGGACCGGACATGTGCGCCGTGTTGCCGTCTTCATCGACGACCTGGATACCGCACAGGAAGGTTCGATCACCCTTTTCCCACTGGCTAGGCGAAGGAATGATTGGCGCCGTGATAAATCGACCGTCCGGATCGTACTGGCCGCCCAGGTATTCAGTCACGGTGTTGCGACACACGCCATTTTGCAGAGCCACCAAATTGTCCGCTGTCGGGTAGTTGGCAGTTTTTGCGTATTGCCCCGGATGTTCCTCGTAGTCGGCGAGGTTCAGTTTCTTGGCGACCTCATAAGCGTGTGGCTGCTCACAGGGCACGACGCGGAAGTCAGAAACATTCAAATCTTCTGCCAGATTCCAGTCCAGACAGTTGCCCGCGGTTGCGCTGGTGAACGCCGTCGTCTCCTTGTCAACGATGGTCGTCGTTGTCGACGATGACGCGCTTGCCGACGAGCCCTTGCCCCCAAGTGGCCCACTCGGTGGCTCGATGACTCCCGCTTGCAGCGCGAATGCCATTCCCGCGGCGCCGACCAGCATTGCCGTCGACAAAGCGCGCATTCCCCAGCTTCCACGCGAGTTACGGGAAGCGTTGGCATCGTTGCTGGCTGCGGAGGATGCACCAGCGCTGGCATCTGCGCCAGTACCTGCACCGGAGTCAGTGTCTGTGGCGGCAGCGTGCTCGCGATTCTGGTTCATATTGTCATCAGCCATAGTGACCCCATTGTGCACCGCCAATGAGCCTGTGGACAAGGTAACGCTCTGTCCGAGTTTGCTCAATAACTTCAGGCACTACAATAGTCCGGTATTTGTTCGCTACCCGAGGACACGAGTCTTGACCTGGACTGCACTACTCAGCCTGCTGGGCGTCCACATTATTGGTATGGCCTCACCAGGGCCTGACGTCTTCTTAATCCTGCGCCTTGCCACCAAATCCCGAAAGCACGCCATCGCAGCGGTTGCGGGTATCAGTACTGGTGCCACTATCTGGATGACCCTCACAGTTTTTGGGTTCGCAGCTGTCATCACCGCCAATCCTTTGCTGATGGGCGTAATCCAGCTCGTCGGGGGCTGTTATCTCATTTACATGGGCATCAGCATGGCCAAGGCAGGCATCAATACCCTCCGCGAACTGCGCGCCGGTGCCGCACCAGCGCTGGGAAGCGAGGCGCTCCGGTCGCCGAAGGCGACATTCCGTCAGGGCTTTTTCACCAATATGTCGAACCCGAAGATTGTTCTCTTCCTCACGGCAGTGCTTTCACAGTTCATTCCCGCAGGCGCATCCGTGGGGACGCTTGTGCTTTGTACGTTGGTGCTAATCGTCTCCCAAATCGCTTTCTTCCTATTTATCGCAATCGTGGTGTCGACGGATGCCGTCGTCAAGCGAATGGTGCTGGCAGGGCCGTGGATTGACACTGTCGCCGGCGTGATCTTCCTCGTCCTCGGCGCGCTGCTGGTCGCCTCAGGAGCGGAAGCGGCACTCTAGCAAGCCTTGTGCCTGCTTGCCGACGTAAACCAGGTACTCTAGGGGACGTGATTGATCTCAAATTTCTCCGCGAAAACCCTGAAGTAGCCCGCGAGTCCCAGCGCACCCGTGGTGAGGACCCGGCATTGGTCGATCAGCTGCTGGAAGCTGACGCTAAGCGCCGTGAGGTTATTGCCTCCACCGACGCGCTGCGTTCAGAGCAGAAGGGCTTCGGTAAGAAGATTGGTCAGGCGTCGAAGGAAGAGCGCCCGGCCATGCTGGAGAAGGCCAAGGAGCTTTCCGACGCCGTGAAGGCAGCCGAAGCGGAGCAGAAGGAAGCCGAGGCTGAGGTCGAGCGCCTGCAGTACCTGATTGGCAACATCGTTACGGGTGCGCCCGCCGGCGGCGAAGATGACTTTGTCGTGCTGGAGGAAATCGGTGAGATTCCGCAGTTCGACTTTGAGCCTAAGGACCACCTGGACCTCGGTGAGTCGCTGGGTCTTATTGATATGGAGCGTGGCGTCAAGGTCTCCGGTTCCCGCTTCTACTTCCTGACCGGCTACGGTGCCATGCTGCAGCTGGCCATGATGAACCTGGCTGCTCAGAAGGCAACTCAGAATGGCTTCCAGCTGATGGTGCCGCCGGTGCTGGTTCGTCCGGAGACCATGTCGGGTACCGGCTTCCTCGGTGCGCACTCCGATGAGATCTACTACCTGCAGGAAGATGACCTCTACCTGGTCGGTACCTCGGAAGTCGCGCTGGCCGGCTACCACTCCAACGAGATTATTGACCTGTCGGAGGGGCCGCGTCGCTACGCTGGTTGGTCTTCCTGTTTCCGTCGTGAAGCGGGCTCTTACGGTAAGGACACCCGCGGTATCCTGCGCGTACACCAGTTCGACAAGCTGGAGATGTTCTCCTACTGTCCGCCGGAGCAGGCGGAGGCAGAGCACCAGAAGCTGCTGAACATGGAGCGCGAGATGCTGGCCGCGGTCGATGTTCCATACCGCATCATCGATGTTGCTGGTGGTGACCTGGGTGCATCGGCTGCCCGCAAGTTCGATACCGAGGCATGGGTGCCGACGCAGAACACCTACCGCGAGCTGACCTCGACTTCGAACTGCACGACTTTCCAGGCTCGTCGTTTGAAGACCCGCTACCGCGATGCCGATGGCAAGTCTCAGTACTGCGCCACCCTAAATGGCACGCTGGCCACGACGCGTTGGCTGGTCGCCATTCTGGAAAACCACCAGCAGGCCGATGGTTCTGTGGTGATTCCGGAGGCGCTGCGCCCGTTCATGATGGGCAAGGAAGTTCTCGAGCCGGTTAAGCGAGCCGGTTAAGCAGGTGCGGCCCCGCCCCAGTTCATCCGCGACTTCACGACACCTATGTCACCTCATGCCACCTCCACAGCTGGCACGAGGTGACATAGGTGTCGTGAAGTGGCTTTTTCGGGCGTGAGTCGTGTAATTGCGCTAAAAAATTAATTGGGGGATTGAGAAGGTAAAAACACCGGGAAGGTTGAGTGTAGAAACACAACCGAAAACACACCTGAACCAGGGGGATAGCCTCACTCGAGGTGGTAGAGGTTGTTTACAACATTCGGATTACAACAATCTTTCTGATGAGTCTTTCACCTGCTGATGTCTCCTGCACCGTGATCTAGGCCACCCCAGCTTTCTTCCACGTAGCCTTCAGCCCAGCGAAGAGAGGAAGGGCAAGGCATGCGGCCGAAGCTGCGACCGATGCCACGGCAACACCAGCTTGGACTAATGCCGGATTGGTCTTGGAGTTTTCTTCCGTGAGAATGCCGATCAGCTGAGATGGCGCAATTGTGCTTGCGAGCGCGCCTAGGGACGCAACGCGCAGCGCGTCTTCACGGTCATCTGCCTTGAGCAGCGAAGCAGCTGAAAATCCAGCTCCGACCGTAGAAACCACGAAGGGAAGAAGCAGAGTTTCCTTCGGTGCTGTCTTCTGAACTGCCTCGCCGTTTAGCTTCCATTTGGTGTGGACTTCTGCAGGCAACTGCTTCCAGGACATAGCCAGTGCGACTCCGTGCGCAACCGTCACGGCCGCGGGGAGAAGAGCGGTCGCCTGCAGTGTGCGAGCTGGAATTTCAGAGATAACCTCACCGTCAATATCGTCCGGTCGGACAATCCCCAGCTTGGTCGCTACTGCGGCCCAGTTGATAGACCAGCCAAAACCCAACAGGTGAGGTTGGAGGATCCGCGGGTCGTCCATGTTCCACAGGGAAGCGCGACCGCTTTTGGTAAATACCCGAAGCGGTTTGGAGAGGTACCTGCGCAAGGTGTTTGGTTCGCCAACTTGTTCGGCTACGCAATTTGCGTAGTCGGTCGCCGTTCCCAGCTCTTCGGTCAGGTCCGCGTGGACGTCGTTAAGCTCTTGCAGAAGACTCTCCTGCTCGGCGATGATCGCCTTGCGTTGTGCGTGCGATATGCCGATTTCGCGCAGTTTGTGGTCAATGGCAGTGAGGTAGGTGTTCATTGGGGCTCCTCGGAAAATAGTGCGGTCATGTCGGCGGATAGGTCGATGAAGTCCTGATGCAGTTGCGTGAGTGTTTGCTTTCCTTTGGCTGTCAGTGAGTAGTACTTGCGCGGCGGCCCTTTGGGGGATTCCTCCCAGCGATTGCTAATCAAGCCGTTGGTGGTCAGCCGCGAGAGTAGGGGGTAGACGGTTCCCGCGGGCGCGCTGAGGTGGGGGTAGGCGTTGAGCTTTGCGACGAGTGCCGCGCCATAGAGCTCTTCGCGAGAAATCAGCTTGAGAATGGCGAGCTCAAGTACCCCTTTCTTCAGTTGTGTCTGTGGACGTTTGGGCATAGCGTTGTGCTTTCTTTCCGGCGGTATGGAGGAATCTGCCCAGGCAGAATACTTTTCATACCTAGTACCTTGTAATACCAACTATACGCACAGTAGTTTGTATTGCCAAGTACTGCATGCTTTATACGGCGCGGAGAGGGCAGGGCAAAGAAAATGAGGGGCAATTGCCAGAAGGCAATCGCCCCTCATTCCACCGGGTTAGCTCTATGGAGAACTCGTAACTGCTAGGAAGCGGTTCGGTTCCTATTTAGCGTTCAATTAGATACGCGCATCAAGCCAGGCAATAGCCGTCGCAATGGCCTCGTGCTGTGCCGGCTCGTTGAAGGTCTCGTGGAACTGGCCTTCGAACTCGATCAGCTGCTTGTCGGTGGACGAGATGCCGTTGTACCAGTCGCGCGAGAAGAACGGCGGCACAATCTCATCCTGGCCGCCCATCATGACCAGGGTCGGCTCAACAAAGTCGACGGAGTTGGTGCCGTTGTAGGTGGCGGCAAAAGCCATCTGCTGAGCCATGCCGAGCGAGAGCTTGGAGTTGTTGTACGGATCAGTTTCGTACTCATCACGCACTGCCTGCGAAGAAGAGGTCTTCGAACCCAGCGGGTTGCCAAGCTGAATCAAGTCGCTGCCGGGTAGTGATGGCACGCGCATCTCGGTGCGGTTCGGCACTTCCTTGAGCATGCGAGTGTTGAATGTGGTCATGTCCTGGAATGGCAGGCGCTGGTAAATCGTCGGCTGCGCCTCGCGCTGGACATCGGTCATGGCCTCTGGGGTGATGGTTTCGCCCTCGTCCGTGCCACCGTAGGGGTTGAAAAGAGCGCCACCACCGTTGGCGACAATGCCATCGACACTGCCCGGGTACTTGATGCCGTGGAAGTCCACGGCAAGGCCGCCCATGGAGTGGCCGAGCAGGAAGGTCTTCGTGCTCGGGTTCTCCGCCTTGGCCTTTTCGACGAGCATGTGCAGGTCATCGACAAGCGAGTGGAAATCATCAATATGGCCACGGGCAACTGGGGTTCCTTCGACCTGGCCCGAGTGGCCGTGCCCACGGTGGTCAATGCGGTAAACGTTGTAGCCGGCGTTCAGCAGCTTGCCGGTTACCCACTCGTAGCGACCCAGGTGTTCTGCAGCGCCATGCACGACGACGACAGTGGCTTTGGCATTCGGGATGGTGTTGGACTTCCAGTAAATCTGGGTGCCCTTGCCATCCTGTGAGGTCATGTAGCCGTCGGTGACCGTAACGTGGCGTCCGTCAACCGTAGTGGTTGGTGCCGGGGTGGTGGGCAGCTCGACCATTGCAGTGGACTGCGGGTCGGGAGTTGGTTCCAGCGGGTTCTTGATGAAGTCCGTTGGGGCTGCTGATGCTGCCGGGGTGGCCAGGGCCAAAGTCAGGGCGGTGGTCACACTCGCAGTGAAAATTGATGCGCGACGCATGATTGCTCTTTTCTGTTTTCAATCGAGGAGTGGATGATAGTTATAATAATTTTATTATAACAAACAAGCCCTGAATTTATAATAAAAATAGCCCGGAAAACCGAATAGGTTTTCCGGGCTATTTTTCGGCTCTTACGAGGACTTATTCAGGCTTCGGTGCCTCCTCAGCATCCGTATCCTCGACCCAACCGTAGGTGCGTTCAACGGCACGGTTCCACTGGTGGAACAGGCGATCGCGCTCTTCGGCCTCCATCTTCGGACGCCACTTCTTGTCAATCGTGATGTGAGCCTTGACCTCATCCAGGTTCGACCAGAAGCCAATGCCAAGGCCCGCAGCGTATGCCGCACCAAGGGCCGTGGTTTCAATGTTGTTCGGGCGTGTGACAGCGACATTCAGGATGTCGGACTGGAACTGCATGAGGAACTCGTTCATGGTCATGCCACCATCAACGCTCAGCGTTGTGATGTCCGTGTCGGATTCTGCGACCATGGCGTCGAGGACCTCGCGGGTCTGGTACGCAGCAGCCTCCAGCACAGCACGGGCAATGTGGTTTCGGTTGACGAAACGGGTCAAACCGACGATGACGCCACGAGCGTCCGGCTGCCAACGAGGAGCAAAAAGACCGGAGAAGGCCGGCACGATGTACACGCCGCCGTTATCCTTGACGCTCTTTGCCTTGTTCTCAATGGATGCCGCATTCGGAATCATCTGCAGCTCGTCGCGCAACCACTGAACAAGTGCGCCGCCCATGGAGACGGAGCCCTCGAGCGCGTAGACCGGCTTCTCTCCCTCGACCTGGTAGCAGACGGTGGAGATGAGTCCGTGGTCAGACCACTTCGGCTTCTCACCAGTATTCATTAGCATGAACAGCCCAGTGCCGTAGGTGTTCTTGGTGTCGCCCTCGCCGAAGCAGCCCTGGCCGAACATGGCGGCCTGCTGGTCGCCGAGGATGCCAGTAATCGGTCGCTCCGCAAGAGAACCGCGGGCGCGGATACGGCCGAAGTCGCCTACCGACGGTCGGATGTCAGGCAGCATCGACATCGGAATGCCAATTTCACGGCAAATGTCCTCATCCCACTCGAGGGTCTTGAGGTCCATCAGGAGAGTACGGGAGGCGTTGGTGACGTCGGTTGCGTGAACTGCGTCTTCGCCGTTGTCGCCCTCTGCACCACCGGTGAGATTCCACAGCAGCCAAGTATCGATGGTGCCGAAGAGTAGATCGCCAGCCTCAGCCTTTTCGCGAGCTCCCTCGACGTTGTCGAGAATCCAGCGCACCTTCGGGCCAGCTGGGTAGGAGTTGATACGTAGGCCCGTGGTCTCACGCCAGCGGTCAGCGCCTTCATCCCCCATGAGTTCCTTGCAGATCTCATTCGTGCGGGTGTCCTGCCAGACGATGGCATTGTAGACCGGTTCACCAGTGTTCTTGTCCCAGACGACAGTGGTTTCACGCTGGTTGGTGATACCGATGGCATCAATATCCTGGGAAGCAATGTCGACATCGGCGAGAGCTTCGCTGACTACTCGACGAGTGTTGGTCCAAATCTCCTGAGCGTCGTGCTCGACCCAGCCCTCTTCCGGGAAAATCTGCTTGTGTTCCATCTGTGCAACAGTGACGATTTCTGCGTCATGGTTGAAGATGATGCAGCGGGTGGAAGTAGTTCCCTGGTCAATGGCGAGGACGTATTTGCTGTGCGTCATGGGGGATACTCCTAGCGAAATTGTGTGTAAATGTGAGTGTTCAGGCTTGCGATATTTTATTGTGCGATAGCTCTCATATTCCCGCTATCCGATGGCAAAGGCAAGAGCGCCTGCAGCCACGGCTGCCAGCATCGGTGCGACAATCGGAACCCATGCATAGGCCCAGTTCGCATCGCCCTTGCCCTTAATCGGGAGCACGAAAGCGTAGGCCAAACGCGGGCCGAGGTCGCGAACAGGGTTGATGGCGTATCCGGTCGGGGAACCAAGGGAAAGACCAATCGACACAATGATGAACGAGACACCGAAGTAGGTCAGCGGGCCAAGCTCGCCGCCGGCTGGGCCGAACAGGATGAATGCGAGCAGAACGAACGTCGCGATGAACTCGGTGACGGCATTCCAAAAGTTATTTGGGTGAACCGGCGCGGTGAAGAAGTTGCCGCCAGTTTCGGCATTCGCATTGGTTGGGTTGCCGTTGTCGTCGACACCATTGGCATCGAATAGCTGCTTAAACGCGGCCCATGCCAGGATTGCACCTACGAATGCGCCCAACAGCTGACCTGCGACATAGTAGGGGACCAGGCTCCAGGCCAGGCTGCCCTTGATTGCTAGGGCAACGGTTACCGCTGGGTTCAAGTGACCACCGGATACGTCGGCAATCGATGCGCCAGCGAAAACGGCCATACCCCAACCGAAGGCGATGCCCATCCAGCCAGCGTTTGCTGCGCGAGTAGTCCGGAGGTTGATAGAGGCACAGACTCCGTTACCGAGCAGAATTAGAATGGCGGTTCCGAAAAACTCCCAGAGGAATGCCTGGGATCCTGTGATTGTCTCCATGGGATGTGAAACTCTCTGTGCGTCGTGACCGAGAAAGGCCACGAGGAATCGTGCAACGTAAATTCTTTGGGTATAAGAAATGCCGGCGAGAACGGATTTTTCGCCGGCACTTTTATTTCGACCCCATCAGTCCCTTGAAGTGCGAAGCCGTTTTCCCAAGAGGGAAACCTATTTCGTTGTGGCTACAGCGTTGGTGGCCATTTGAGCACTAACTCGTACGGCCACCGGGGGAGGGGAGGGGCGAACTAGCGGTCGAGGCTGACGTCGACATCCGCGCGAGTTTCCACTGCATGAGCAGCAATCTCGTTAGCGGCCTTGTCAGTCAGCTCACGTTCAGCTGCCAGGGTTGCTTCGACACGCTCGATGAAGACCTTGATCTCCTTCTCCATCGTGTCCTTGTCCCAACCCAGAGCTGGGGCAACCAGTTCAGCGGTGGCCCGGGCGCTGTCGACACCGCGGTGTGCGTACTCCATGGAGACACGCAGGCGGCGCTCCAGGATGTCGTCGAGGTGCATTGCGCCTTCGTGAGTCACTGCGTAGAGAACCTCAGCGCGCATGTACTGTTCGGCAGCCTCTAGCGGCTCGAGCAGAGACTTATCCTCGGCTGCAGGAGCCAGCACTTCGTAGATGAGGGAGCCGTAACGGTTGAGCAGGTGCTCGACCTGCTTCTCGGTAATACCGAACTGCTTGGCCAGTGCTGGCTTTTGGTTGTTCAGTGCGTGGTAACCGTCAGCGCCGAGCAGCGGGACATCTGCAGTGACGGACTCCGGTACCTTGCGTGGGACGTCCTGGACTGCAGCGTCGATGGTGTCAGCACCGATGACGCGGTAGGTGGTGTACTTACCGCCTGCGACGGAAACCATGCCCGGGGCAACGTGGGCAACAGCGTGGTTGCGGGAGAGGTTGGTGGTGGAGTCGGAGTCGCCTTCCACCAGTGGACGCAGACCCGAGTAGACGCCGACGATGTCGTCGTAAGTAATTGGACGGCGAACCTTGGCGTTGACGTGATCGAGGATGTAGTCGATATCAGCGCGGGTAGCTGCCGGGTTGGCCAGGTTCATGGTCCAGTCGGTGTCGGTGGTACCGATAATCCAGTATTCACCCCACGGGATAACGAACAGGACGGACTTCTCAGTCACGAAGGTCATTGCCACCGAGCCCTCAAGAGCGGACTTCGGAATAACAATGTGGACACCCTTGGAGGTGTGGACGCGGAACTTGCCCGTGACGCCAGCCAGCTTCTCAATCTCATCGGACCAAATACCGGTGGCGTTGACGAAAACGCTGCCGCGGATGGTGGTGGTGGCGCCGGTGTCGGTGTCAAGGAGCTTCGCGCCGACGATGCGCTCGCCTTCCTTCACGAAGTCGACAACCTGAGTGGAGGTGCGGACGTCAGCGCCGAAGTGAGCAGCGGTGCGCAGGACAGTCATGGTGTGACGGGCATCGTCAACCAGGGTGTCGTAGTAGCGAACGCCGCCGACCACGGCATCTTCCTTCAGGCCCGGAGCCTGCTTCAGGGTGCCCTTGCGGGAGTAGTGCTTCTGCATCGGAACCTGCTTGGCGCCACCCATGACGTCGTAAAGGAAGAAGCCCGATGCCATGAACGGGCGCTCCCACACGCGGTGGGTCAGCGGGAAGACGAAGCGCAGTGGCTTAACCAGGTGCGGTGCTAGGTGCGACATGGACAGTTCGCGCTCGCGCAGGGATTCAGCTACCAGGCGGAAGTCCAACATCTGCAGGTAGCGCAGACCGCCGTGGAACATCTTGGAGGAGCGGCTGGAGGTGCCGCCTGCGAAGTCACGAGTTTCAATGACCGCAGTCTTCAAACCACGGGTTGCGGCATCGAGCGCAGCGCCAGCGCCTACAGAACCGCCGCCGATAATGACGACGTCGTATTGCTCGGTGCCGAATTTCTCCCAGGTCTTTTCATGCTGTTCCTTATTTAGAACTGCAGATGGGGCGAGAGATGAAGAGGACGACATTTTCCAATCCTTCCCGGTGGGGGCGTTGATTTTTCGTCGAAGAGAATTTCTCGGCTCACGGCTCAGGTTACCAAAAATCGGCTTACTTGTAAGCGGTAACTTACGGTTACGTAGATATAAACAATGGGTCAAAAAGCCAAGAAAGCCCGCCCCAAAATGTTGTCTGGTTTTCCGCAGGTAGATAGGTATGTTAATAGAGGTTTACTACTTTTAGAATGAATACCCACCGGCGGAGCCCACCCCATAACGGGGGTAGTAAAAGCGACTATGGGGTGTACCGGGACTGTATGACAGGTGCGCAGTACGCGCAAGGGGGATGTACCTGGTTTTACACATGGATATGGGCCTGTAACGACATTTATTCATGGCTCTCAGATACCAGTACATATCGCCCCGCTAAGGGGTGCGAAAGATTGTAGAGTAAAGGCCATGTTCAAGGATCCTGTGTACTTAACGATTATCGGATTGGCGCGCACCGTCTTCTTTGCCCAAGGTTTGAAGTTCACCGTTAAGGGCTGGGAAAACGTGCCGAAAGACTCTGGCGCCGTTCTCGTTACTAACCACACCGGATACATGGACTTCACCTATGTCGGTCTTCCATTCCGCAAGCACCGCCGTTTTGTCCGTTTTATGGCGAAGAAGGAAGTCTTCGACCATTCGATCGCAGGACCAATCATGCGTGCTTGTAAACACATTCCGGTCGATCGCACCGACGGCTCCAAGTCTTTCGAAGAGGCCTGCGAGAAGCTGGAAAACGACGAGTTGGTAGGCATCTTCCCGGAGTCGACTATCTCGCGCAGCTTTGAAGTCAAGAATCTGAAGTCGGGTGCGGTGCGTATGGCGCAGCGCACCGGCAAGCCCATCATCCCAGTGCTGATTGTGGGATCCCAGCGCGTGTGGACGAAGGGGCACCCCAAGCATCTCGGCCGCAGCAATACTCCGATTCATATTACGGTTTTGCCGCCGTGGACCCCGGAGGGCGATCCGGCAGAAGCCACCGAAAAGCTACACGAAATCATGGATCAGGGTGTCCGTCAGCTCTGGGACGAGTATGCAGCTGAAGAAGGTCCCCTGCCGAAGGGCGCCTACTGGGTACCGGCTCGCCTTGGCGGCGGCGCACCGACTTTCGAAGAGGCCCAGGCAGAGGACCTGAAAGTCGAAGAAGAGCGTCAGCGTATCCGTCATTTGCGCGGTGATCTGGCCGCATTCAAGGAAAAGCTAGCCGAGTCGGCACGTGAATTCGGCGATAGTGCGCGTGAGTTCGGCGATCAGACCAGGCAGCAGTTCCTCGATGCCTCGCAAACTATGAGCGCGGAGTCTGCTCGCCGAAGGGAACAGACGACCGCCTTGTTGGCGCAGTTCCGTCAGTCTGTGGAACAGATGGCTGATGATGTCGTCGCCGGTGCTAAGGAGAGCAAGGAGTCCGTGCGTACGGCCACGGATTCGATGCGCGTGACGTTCCGCGAAGCGTACGTGCAGCTAGAGAAAGCCTCCGCCTCCGGTGTCGAGCAGACGCAGCAGACCGTTTACCGTCTTATCGGCCAGTCGATGATGATTCGCGACAAGCTTCCACAGCGCTTGAACAGGCTCATCACCGCTCAGCCGGAGACGTTCATCTTCGATTACCCCGCATCGCTTGCCGACGACGCGGGCAATATCAGCGAAGAAACCATGAAGGCCTTGCAGCAGCTCGGCGATGCCGGAGCCACAATCGTTGTTCTGCACGAACCGGGAGATAAGCCGAATCTATCGGCTTTGGAGTCGGTTGACCTGCAGGTCGTGGAACTCCCGGAGGGCGCCAGCAAACTGGACGTCACAAATGCGGTGGTTAGCACGCTGCGCAAGCAGGCTCGCAAGGAAGAAACCGCGATTCTTTTTGCCGGTCGCTCGAACTTTGAGGAAGCCACACAGCGTGTCGGCATGCCGGTAGTTACGGCCGATGCGGACTGGTCCCTGCTGAAGAACGCGGATTGGGTAATCGACACGGTCGAGCATGGGGGAGTAGCCGCAACGCTGCAGTTGTTGCACGACCGGTTCTGCGATGACGGTGAAGATGACAACAGTGAGGACGGCAAGTAGTTCGAAGTGACCGAGAGACTACACCCACTACTCGTAGCTTCGGATATTGACGGGACGTTCATCGACTCGCGGGAGCGGGTAACTCCCCGCCTGCGACAGGCCGTCACGCGAATGCTACGCCGCGGAACCCCGTTGGTGCTGGCCACGGGAAGGCCGGCTCGGTGGTTGCAACCAGTGCTCGAGCAGCTGCCGGTTCAGCCGTTGTGCGTGTGTGCCAATGGCGCCGTGATTTACGACTCCGGCCGTGATGAAGTGGTTGCCGCCAACACACTGAAGCCGGAGACGCTGCGATACGTCGTCAAGCATGCGCGCGAAGCGGCGCGATCCATCGGTGGAATCGGCATTGCGGCAGAGCGCGCTGGGACGTCGGCGAATGATGCCATCGATGAGCTTTTTGTGGTGGCGCCGTCCTATGACCATGCGTGGGAATCGGATGAGCACGGTGAGCTTGCTGAAGAGGCCGTGTTGTCAGAACCCGCGACGAAACTCTTGCTGCGAAACTCAGATGTGAACAGTGCCCAGCTATATGAACTGGTCGCCCCCGCAATTGACGCGAGCCTGGCGCACGTGACCTACTCCATGCCGGACGGGCTATTGGAGGTGTCCGCGCCGGGCGTGACTAAGCGCGCCGGGCTTGAATACGTATCTGAACTGGTCGGAGCGACCGCGAAAGATGTGGTCTGCTTCGGTGACATGCCGAACGATATCGAGATGCTGTCGTGGGCGGGCACGGGTGTGGCCATGGGCAATGCGGCTGACAACGTCAAGGAGATTGCAGACGAAATCACCGCCACCAATGATGATGACGGTGTTGCTCGTGTGCTGGAGCGCTGGTTCTAGCTAGCCTCGAGGTTTTTCCCGCGCCAGCTAGCTCACCCAGCGCTCGAGGGCGTTTACTTCAGCTCGGTCTTGACTTCGCCGGTGGTGCGGTCGAAGGTGATTGAACCGTTCTGGAACTCAGCGCGCTCGATGTTTCCATCGACCACCTGGGTCTTCGTTGGAGCGCCCAGCTTGCCGACCTCGAAGCCCTGGCGGGCCCACTCATCAGCAATCTTGCCCCAGATAGCGTGCGCGCCGGTGGTGTCGGAGTCGGTGATTACGCCGTTGGAGAACTTCACGTAGCGCAGGGCATCGGCCTGGCCAGCATTGTTCGCTACGGTAGAACCGCTCTGGATACCGGACATTGCGTAACCGAGAACGGAGCCCATTTCCTCGGAGACTTGGCGCCATTCGGCAGCCAGGTCGTTCTGCTCATTGATAGTGATAATCTGGTCAATCAGGACCGGCAGGTCAGCAATCGATGGGCCGTTTTCAATCGAGCGTCCAACGGCACCCAGAATCGCATCGGCGGTCTGTCCGAGCCCCGGTGCGCCGAGCATGCCCAGCGCCGAGGCCAGCATCGAACGTGCACCCGAGACTGTCTCCAGAGCTTGTGCCTTTTGCTGCTCGTCGGATGCGCTCGGCGAGGAGGAGTTGCTCTGCTCGCTTGCCGACGGTGCGGAGGAGTCAGCCGTAGCAGTGTCACCGGTGTTCGTGGCGTCGGTTGGCTCCGAGGTATTCGAAGTACCCGAGGTGGTCGAGTCGGAGCTCGACGTTGTCGAAGAAGTGGTGCTCGATGCGCTCGAGGACTTCTCGGAGGACGAGGTCGTGGACGTACCCGTGGATGCCGAGGTGGTCGAAGTGGTCGAGGTCGACGTGCTCGACTGCGAGTCTGTGTCCTCGGCGGTCTTATCGTCCTTTTCATCCTGCGGAACGAGGAGGTCGATCAAGCCGTCAGGGCCCTCATTATCAATCTTTCCGCTGGTGAGAGAGTTGTACTTCTTCTCGGCAATCGAGCGGATCTTGCTCATCTGCGTGTAGCCAGCATCACCTGGGCAGGTGGTGTTACCAACGTCGCGGTGTGCGAAGATTGTCGGCAGAGTGACCTGCTTACCGTATCCGTACTTGGAGTAGCTGGTGCCACCCGAAGTCATCTGGATCTGGCCGGTCGGCTTGATGCCGGCGACCTTCAGGCGCCAACCGATCATATTGCCCACCGAGTTCAGTGCAGCCTCACTGGGAGCAACCGAAGAGTAGTTACCCATCATGGAGATGCCGAAAGTGCCGGTGTTGAAGCCACCTGCGTGTGCGCCCTGGACATTCTTATCCAGCCCACCGTAGCGGCCCTCGTAGATGTTGCCGTACTTGTCGACAAGGGCGTTGTATCCGATGTCGCACCAGCCCAGAGTCTGTGCGTGGTACTGGTAGATGCCGCGGACGATACCAGCGGACTGGCTCTCGGAGTAGTTGTTTGAACCGGCGGTGTGGTGCACGGTGGCACCGACAAGCTTGCTGTCGTAGTCCGCGCCCTTACAGCGGTTATTCTCGTTGGCGCCCCAGCCGGCACGGGTAATGACCTTCGGCATGCCCGTGACATTCTTGGCATCCACAATTGGGTCGATGCCGGATGCAGCAGCCTGGCCGTCGATTAGCACTGCGTCGACCTGGTCGATCGGCAGTTCATCGGCGACCGGCTCGATGTCCGTCCACTTCACTGGGAGGTTCGGCGAGTCCAGATTTGCAGCGTCGTTAGCGTTCGGAGCAGTCGGGTCATCGAGTGCGTCCCCAGGAGCTGCATCCGGAGTCTGCTGGTAGTCGGAAGCGGCCTCGGCGACATCCTTGGCCGCATCCGTAGCGGAATCCTTTGCATCCTCCACGGCCTTCTTGGCGCCCTCGGCATTAATCTCGTCGAGGTTGAGCTTGGACAAATCCAGCTTCTCAGCGCCCTTGATGTCCTTCAGATCCACGCCGGAACCCGGACCGAAGATGTTAAGTCCGTGGGTGGAAACCTGAACGCGCTTGGTTGGCTCGATGTAGATGAGCTCCGTTCCGTTCAGGCCGTTGCCATTGCCTTCAGCGGGGTAGTCCGGGTCAACGCTGAACCAGTCGGACCAGGAGCCGTCTGCTCGCTCGGCGCGGACGAAGCTGGCGATATCAGGGTCACCGGCCCACGTCAGCGCAAACTGGGAAAACTCAGTATCGGAGGTAATTTCCTTGACGACACCGCGGTTGGGATGAGCTTCGTCGGCAAGCGACTGCGTTGCGATTGCTGCATCTTCGACGAGAACGGAGACGCTGTCTGCAAGCGACTTGCTCTGGACAACCGGGTCGATGGGGCCGGCGCCGTTTTCCTCAATGAGGTCATAAGCGGCACCTGCGCCGACAACGGCAACGGGTGTCAGGGCAAGGGTCGCCACGGCAGCGAGTACCAAGGATTGCTTGGCACCTGCGCGGCGATTGATGCGGCGGCGACTAAACACGGTAATAACTCCTGGGTGATTGCGAAAATCTGGTGTTACACCACAAATGTGATGTGGTTATGCCTGGATTAGATAAGCGGGGGGGTTAGTTCTGAGGTGCGAACCAGGTCTGCGTAGCTTCGGCAGGGTTGGTTGGCAGGGATTCAGTTAGAAACTCACCAACAACCTCGCCTGGCGTGGGCGTTTCCACGTTTCCGAGGGAACCGCCGTTGTCGCCCGACTCGCCGGTGCCCGGAATCGGCGGAATGCTGGCGGCCTCTCCGTCCTGGTTGTTCGGATCCGTCGAGCGGCCGGCGATATCCGCTCCACCGGCACCATCAAACTTGGCTTTGGCTGCAGCGCGGATGGCATCCATCTGCTGGTAGCCGAAGGTGCCCGGGCAGGAGGTGTAGCCGGTGTCGCGGTGACCGAAGATGGCCGGGAGGTTCACGGTCTGGCCGGAGCTGTAGCGTGCCTTCGAGTAGCCGGCGCTGGTCAGTGCGGCGGTGGACATCGGATCGACGCCACCGACCTTCATGCGCCAGCCGACCATCTCGCCGAGTGCGGTGACGGCCGCATCCGGAATCTCCAGCTGGTCGTGGTTGCCCATCACCGAGATACCGAAGGTGCCGTTGTTGAAGCCACCTGCGTGTGCGCCCTCGATGTTCTTGTCCAGGCCGCCGTAGCGGCCCTCGTAGATGTTGCCGTACTTATCGACCAGCGCGTTGTAGCCAATATCGCCCCAGCCCAGCGTATTTGCGTGGTAGGCATAAATGCCACGGACAATGGCTGGTCCCTGGGACTCTGAGTAGTTATTGGAACCCGCGGTGTGGTGGATGCACGCGCCCTTGAAAGTGCTGTAGGAGCTCGAACCGCTGCGGATGGACTCATCTGCGCCCCACGCTGCACGGCTGATTACATTTGGCGCGCCGGCAATCGACGACTCGTACGCAACTGGCTGAATAACCTCGCCGACCTGCTCTACGCCGTCGATGAAAACTGCCTGGACAGCGTTGAGGGACAATGCGGCCGTAGCGCTGACGAGGTCCTGCAGGGAATCGCCGATAGTGGCGGGGTCAAGGTTGTCGATACCAATGATGTTGCGGGGATCCAGGCCTTCGAGGAGGTTCAGGCCGACAGTCGACACCTGCACGCGACGGGTGGGCTCAACGAACAGCAGCTCGGTGCCGGACTGCCCGGAGTTATTCATCGGACCGTGTGAATCAGCGTGGAACCACGGGCCAAAGCTGCCGTCTTCGCGCTCGGCGCGAACGTAGAGCTGCAGATTGTCATCGCCCGGCCAGGTCAGGGCGAACTGGGAGAACGGTTCGTCGCGGGTGATGTCCTTCACGAATCCGCGAAGCGGGTGCAGGGCATCGGTAATGGCATGCGTGCCGACGGCTGCGTCGTCAATCATCATCGTGACAGCGTCAACCAGCGGCGATGTTGAGATCTTGGCCGCGATGGGGCCTACGCCTGGGCTTTCAACCAGAGTAGGGGCCTGGCGAATACCCCATGTTGCTAGCGGAGCTGCGGCAGTAGTAGCTGCCAGTCCATAGAGGAAGGTGCGACGGCCCATCGACGGGGCATTGATGCGACGGCGAGTTGGCACGGTAAAAGCTCCAAAAAAATGGGGTACAGGGTTATCGACCCGAGGTCTACCCGGGGTCGAAGGGAAGGAAAGTTGCAAAGCAACAGAAAATTCTGAGGAGGATGTTACCAGTGTGACTAAAAAAATCTAGTGAGACATCTGTGTTTCCTCGTTAATTTTGGGAAAATTATCAAATAATGTGACCAAACGAACGTTGGGCTGGGCTCACGTGGACGTCGTAAAGCCCGCGTGTACACCCGCAAACCGGATGGAAATGCAATAGGTTTTAAGGCGTGAGTAGCGAAAAGAACACCACTGCCAATGAATTTGCTCCGAAGTCCCTACAGGACATCAAGGACAACACCTACGACCTCATCGTGGTCGGTTCGGGTTTCTTCGGTTTGACCGTTGCTGAGCGGACCGCCACTGAGCTGGGTAAGCGCGTGCTCGTTGTCGAACGCCGCAACCACATCGGCGGCAACGCCTACTCGGAGGCAGAGCCGGAGACTGGCATCGAGGTGCACAAGTACGGTGCGCACCTGTTCCATACCTCTAATAAGAGGGTGTGGGACTACGTCAACCAGTTCACTGACTTCACCGACTACCAGCACCGCGTGTTCGCTATGTACAAGGGCACCGCATACCAGTTCCCGATGGGGCTGGGGCTGATCAACCAGTTCTTCGGCAAGTACTACAGCCCGGACGAGGCTCGTCAGCTGATTAAGGACCAGACCGATGGCCTGGATCCACGTGACGCGAAGAACCTTGAGGAAAAGGCCATCTCCCTGATTGGCCGCCCGCTGTACGAGGCCTTTGTCAAGCACTACACCGCCAAGCAGTGGCAGACCGACCCGAAGAACCTGCCGGCTGGCAACATCACCCGCCTGCCAGTTCGCTACACCTTTAATAACCGCTACTTCAACGACACCTACGAAGGTCTGCCTGTCGACGGCTACACCGCCTGGCTGGAAAACATGGTGACCTCCGACAAGATTGACGTCGTTGTTGACGCCGACTGGTTTGAGGTGCGCGATGAACTGCGCGCTGTCTCCCCGGACGCCCCGGTCGTCTACACCGGCCCGCTGGACCGCTACTTCGACTACGCAGAGGGCAAGCTGGGTTGGCGCACGCTGGACTTCGAGATGGAGGTTGTCAACACCGGCGATTTCCAGGGCACTCCAGTGATGAACTACAACGACGCGGATGTGCCGTACACCCGTATCCACGAGTTCCGCCACTTCCACCCGGAGCGCGATTACGTCAAGGACAAGACAGTAATTGTTAAGGAATACTCCCGCTTCGCCGACGATGGCGACGAGGTGTACTACCCGATCAACACTCCGGAAGACCGCGAGATGCTGGAGGCATACCGCAAGCTCGCCGCAGCAGAAGCGCAGGAGAACAAGGTTCTCTTCGGTGGTCGTCTGGGCACCTACCAGTACCTGGACATGCACATGGCCATCGGCTCCGCACTGTCGATGTTCGACAACAAGATTGCGCCGTTCTTCAACGACGGCGAAGCAATCGAGCAGGAGCGCGGGCACTAATTTGCCGCTTCCGGCTCCCGCGCTAGTATTGCGCGAGTGTCGCGTGAGAAAAGCCAAACCGGAATTCCCCAGCAGGGGCCATTGCTGCAGCGTGTGAACAAGTTTCTCACCCTGCCAGTGGCACCTGTCATTCTGGTTCTCATCGGTTCTCTTGGTACCCAGGCTGCAGCCGTGCTGGTCACTGGCATGCTTTCCACGGTCGGCGCGCCGGGCATATCGGGCCTGCGCATGACCGCCGCCGCCATCATTATGGTGGTTCTGTTCCGGCCAAAACTGTCCGGGATGACCCGCGCCCGCGCCATCAACATCGTGGTCTACGGCATCGCCATGGGCATGATGAGCATGATGGTGTACGCAGCCATCGCGCGCCTCCCGCAGGGCGTCGCCGTCACCATCGACTTCCTCGGCCCCTGCGTCGTGTCCTTCCTGGGGCTGAAAATGTGGCGCTCCCGCCTATGGGCCATCGTCGCTTTCATCGGCGTTGCCCTGATTGCCCAGCCCTCCAATGACCTTGACATTATCGGCATTGGTTACGCCGCAATCGGTGCAATCTTCTTCGGCGCTTACACGCTCTTCTCCGCCCGAATGGGCAGCACCGAGGGCGGCGGCATGCCCGACCTGGCGCTGTCAGTGGTCGTCGCAGCAATCGTACTCGCGCCATTTTCTGTTTCCGCTGCACCGCTTGTCGACGGTTCGATGTGGGCCACCATCGTTATTTCCGGGTTTATTGGCGCTGTTATTCCCTACGTGATGGACACCATCGCTGCGGGGATTGTCTCAGCGGCGGTCGTCGGCACGCTCTTTGCACTGGACCCGGTCATCGGTGCAATCCTGGGCTGGGCGTTTTCCGGTGACCGAGTGACTTGGTCCATGGCGCTGGGCATCGTGCTAATCGCGGCGGCTGGCGCGATTATTACCTGGCGCGGGGCGCGGGAGTCGCGCGAGCTGCGGGGGCTTGCGCAGTAAAAATGCGGATACCAGAACCCGCCGAAAAGTGGGGTCTCGACGTGTTCTGCTGGAAAACGACAGTGAATGCGGGTAAGTTTGTCGAAGATTTATTGTTTCTTAAGGTAATTCCCTGAAGCGGAAACACGCCTGATAGTTCCCACCGGCCGTGGGGAATCGCACATTGTGAGGAGAATGCACACGTGAAAATCACCTCTACTTTCCGTGGTTGGCGTCGAAAGGTTGCAGCCGTTGCGTCCGCGGTAGCTGTGGCCGCGTCTGCATTGACCATGGCGCCGGCCGCGAGCGCGGCGGGTGACCGAGGCTCGCTGCGCCCGGGTTGTGAGTGGGATTCGTACCAGTACTTCACCCAGAAGTGCCAGGTTTATTCGCCGGCCATGGACCGTAATATTCCGGTTCAGATTGTGGCCTCTGCCAATGGTGGTAACAAGGCTCTCTACCTGCTAGATGGCCTGCGTAGCCCGGCTGATGCCTCTGACTGGGTGGAGCACGGTAACGCCCCACGTACTTTTGAGGGATCCAACGTCAACCTGGTTATTCCAGGTGGCGGCGGCGGTAGCTTCTACACCGACTGGAAGCGTCCGTCGGTTAGTGTGCACGGTCCGTTTGTAAACATGTGGGAGACCTTCTTAACTCAGGAACTGCCGGTTTACCTTGAGCGTGAGTTCGGCATTTCTCGCACTGGTAACTCCATTGCAGGTCTGTCCATGGGTGCATCTGCTGCACTATCGTTGGCATACAACCACCGAGACCAGTTCGGTCAGGCTCTTGCCTTCTCCGGTTACCTGCACACCACTGCGCCGGGTATGACCACTGCAATTGAGGCCGCTCAGCTGTCGGCTGGCTACAGCTCCTTCGACATGTGGGGTGCGCCTATGTCAGCGGAGCGTGTCCGCAATGATCCGTACCTGAACGTCGAGAAGATGAAGGGGCTGGATCTGGTTATTACCTCGGCAAATGGTGTTCCGGATGAGGTTCGTGACCCGAAGAACCTCTACCGGGTCGTCCCGAAGGCCGGTGGCGTTGCGCTGGAGTCGCTGTCCCGCTTGTCCACCCGCGAGTTTGAGTTGCGTGCTCGTACCTCCGGTCTGGATGCGACGTTTGAATACGAGCAGACCGGTATCCACGATTGGCCGACCTGGGATCGCAACCTCCAGAACTCCAAGGCCCGCATCGAAGGTTTCCTCGGAGCTTAAAACTAGAACCTGAACGAAAAGCCCCTATGCGCAGCAGATAGTTCGCAGCGCGTAGGGGCTTTCACATTCTGGGCCGTCGCTAGCGTGGCAACAAGAGGCAATCCGCCACGGGCACTAGGATGCTATGAGATAGAAACGTCGGTAACTTATCGGCGGCAACACCCCCGGTAGACCTTTCGGAAAGTGGTTGATACGTCTCATGGCATCACAGCCTGAACAAAAGCGGACACATACCCCGACAACGTCGTCAAGCCTTGCCGTTGAACGCCTGCAGCGGATTTTGCTGCCAAAGTTGGGTGAGCCCCGTGATGTCCGCTCGCTCTACTTGGTTGAGCCGGAGACGAATGTCGGTCGTGTGCAAGCACATTCCCGCACGTCAGCCACCATTCCGGCGGGTGATGAAGTTAGTTTTGAAACCTACTTCAATGCTTTTCCGGCCAGCTACTGGCGCCGGTGGACGAATCTGGACAATGTTGTCCTGCGCCTGGAGCTGTCCGGTACCGCGCGCGTGGACATCTACCGTTCGAAGATTGACGGTGCGCGCATCGCCGTGACCGGCGAAGTTGTCGGTGACCTGGGTGCGGCGGCTGAAGGCGCGGAAGCCAAGGTCGACGGCAAGGATGTGCACGTCTGCGAAATCCCAGTACCGCTGACGCAATTTGAAGACGGCGGCTGGATTTGGTTCGACCTCACCTGTGAGACGGACGTGGTAATCCACTCCGCAGGTTGGTACTCCGATATCGAGGCACCGAGCCAGACGTACCCGGACGGCACGGAGCATCCGGCGCCGGAGGGGCGCGTCACTATCGGTATCCCGACGTTCAATCGCCCGACCGATGCAGTTGCTGCCCTTGAGGCGCTGTCCTCGGATCCTGAGGTCGATGCCATCATCGATGCTGTTTTGATGCCTGACCAGGGCACCAAGCACCCGGCAGACGAGCCGGGCTTTGATGCTGTCGCCGAGCACTTTGGTGACCGCCTGCGTATTTTCCCGCAGGGAAATCTCGGTGGTTCTGGCGGGTACTCCCGCATTATGTATGAGGCCCTGGGCGGTCCGGATTCGGATTCGAAGCGTGCGACCGATAGCCCGTTCATTCTCTACATGGATGACGACATCGCCATCGAACCGGATTCCATTCTGCGTGCGGTCGCTGTCGGCCGGTTCGCGAAGTCCCCGATGCTGGTCGGCGGTCAGATGCTGAACCTGCAGGAGCGCAGCCACTTGCACTCGATGGGTGAAGTCATCGGCCGCCATGACTTCATGTGGACTTCCGCTCCGCACGTCCACTATGACCACGACTTTTATGCGCACCCACTGCGCGATCGCGGGGAGCACGGCACTAACGCAACCGGTGAGGTTGTCGATTCGAAGGATCTTCACCGTCGCATCGATGTTGAGTTCAACGGCTGGTGGATGTGCCTGATTCCGCGCGTCGCCGCTGAGGCAATCGGTCAGCCGCTGCCACTGTTTATTAAGTGGGACGATGCCGAATACGGTTTGCGCGCAGGCAAGGCAGGCTTTCCGACGGCCACGTGGCCGGGCGTCGCAATTTGGCATATGGCCTGGTCGGACAAAGACGATGCGATTGATTGGCAGGCGTACTTCCACCTGCGCAACCGCTTGATTGTCGCGGCTCTTCAGCACGAGGGCGATGCTGCCGGTATCGTGCGTTCCATGCGCAAGGCCACTTTCAAGCACCTTCTGTGCCTGGAGTACTCCACTGTTGCCATCCAGAACGAAGCCATGAAGGACTTCCTGGCAGGCCCGGAGCACCTGTTCGATATTCTCGAGTCCTCGCTGCCGCGCATCAATGCCCTGCGCAAGAGCTTCCCCGACGCGGTTGTGCTGCCGAGCGCAGGCGATCTGCCAAAGCCCTCCGGTATTCCGGGGGTTCCGACAAAGGATGTCGGTGGTCGTCTGGGCAAGCTGAAGAAGGTCGGTTGGCTGGCCAAGGGTCTGCTGCACAGCGTGCGCCCGGAAAACTCCGAGCACCATGCGGTGCCGCAGGCAAACCTGGCGCCGCTGGAGGCTCGTTGGTTCTCCCTGTCGCGTCTGGATGGCGCAACGGTCACCACCGCTGATGGCCGTGGCGTGGTGTATCGCCAGCGTGACCGCGACAAGGCCAAGGCTCTGCTGGAAGAATCCTGGGAGCTGCAAAAGCAGGTTGAGGAGCGGTTCGAGCAAATGCAGGCACGCTACCGCGCAGCCTATGACGATCTGACCAGTAGGAAGGCCTGGGCGAATGTCTTCGAAAATTAAAGGCGATCCGTTCGGCGAGTCCGACGTTCTCGTTAATATTCAGCACACGCTTAACGACGTCCCGGGTGTGCTGCCCACCGCGCGTGCCATGAGCTATTTCGGTGAGCACGCCCTTGGGTGGATGGGGCTCGCTGCCCTCGGGGCGGCGGTGGATAAGGAGCGACGCATTAGCTGGGCAAAGGTCGGTGTGGCCGCCTTTACCTCGCATGCGGCATCGGTGGTGCTTAAGCGCATTGTCCGTCGCCCGCGTCCCCATGACCGTCGTATAGCAATCGGCGTTGGTACGCCAAGCAAGCTGAGTTTCCCGTCCTCGCACGCGACGTCGACGACGGCGGCGCTGGTGGGGATTGCAAAGTTGGGTTACCCGGCAGCACCGGCCGTGGGCGTGCCGGCGATTATGCTCTCCCGCCTGGTGCTGGGAGTTCATTACCCAACCGATGTCGCTCTCGGAGCAGCGCTGGGTACAGCCACTGCTCTTGCGGTGGACAAGATAGGTGATAAGGTCATCGAGCCGAAAAAGGCGCAGCATAACCAGGGTGGACAGCCCTCCATTGCGGAAAGGAATGCACAGTGACACAGGCGGAGAACGACAACTTGGCCAATGTGTCGGCCAACCAGCGGCAAGCTTCTCAATCAAGGATTGGGTCCGAGCCGCACACTTCCGGTATCGATGAGCCTGCGCACCCGCAGGGGCATCCGCCGAAGAATCTGTTGGACGGCATGATCAAGGCGCTTCGCCCGAAGCAGTGGGTGAAGAATGTCCTGGTCATTGCGGCTCCACTGGCAGCCGGCAACGAGATCATGGACTCGGGACGTTCGATCGGTACGCTGACCGTCGACATCCTGGTGGCGTTTGTGGCCTTCTGTTTGGCCGCATCGTCGATTTACCTGATTAATGATGCCCGCGATGTTGAAGCTGACCGGGCGCACCCAACCAAGCGCTTCCGCCCAATTGCCGCTGGCGTACTGCCGGTGAGCATGGCGTACATTATGGCGGTCGCACTGATTATTGGTTCGATTGCGGTGTCCTGGTTTGCCTCTGAGGGGCCGGGGCTAGCAATTGTTGTGGCTGTATACATTGCACTGCAGCTCGGTTACTGCTTTGGCCTGAAGCACCAGCCGGTGATTGATATTGCGCTGGTGTCCTCGGGTTTCATGCTGCGTGCAATGGCCGGCGGTGTTGCTGCCAACATCAACCTGTCCCAGTGGTTCTTGCTGGTTGCCGCCTTTGGTTCGCTGTTCATGGCAGCCGGTAAGCGTTACGCTGAGCTGCTGTTGGCAGAGCGCACGGGTAAGAAGATTCGAAAGTCGTTGCAGGGTTACACCGCGACTTACCTGCGCTTTGTGTGGACCCTCGCTGCGACCGCCGTGGTGCTGAGCTACGCGCTGTGGGGCTTTGAGATGGGCCGCGCGCCGGGCACTTCATCGACTTCGGCTATTTGGTACGAGATCTCGATGGTTCCATTCACTGTGGCCATCCTGCGCTTCGCCGCCGACGTTGACCGTGGTGATGCGGGAAGCCCGGATGAGATTGCGCTCAAGGACCGACCGCTGCAGGCGCTGGCCGTCCTGTGGCTGCTGTCCATTGCCATCGCTGTCTACGCTGTTCCGGCTCTGGGGTAGTTCCTTGTTCTTTTCCCATTAAGCGAACTGCGGTTTCTCGTCGGTTTCTCGTCGGGTTCGGTTGGTAGCTGAAAGCCCATGCATCGAGGGGTGCATGGGCTTTTCTGTACCTCGTTAGTACTTAGGTTGTGTTTTGGGTTCTTGTAGGCGTGTTTTAGATGTCTCAGTCAGTCCTACGGGTCGGTCGGGGGCAAAATTACAATTCTGTAATTCCTCGCTGGTAAACAGTGTTTCTCCTTGTGGTAGATAGTTTTGTCGGGAAATGTGAGAAATATTACGGAATGGTTACGATTTTAACTTGGTTGTAGGGAAACGATTGAGTATCGTTACATACTCGAGATTCTTTTGTGGAGTCTCCAGTTGTCGCGTCACAACTGGAAGCAGAAAAGCGAAAGCTCGCGCAAGCGACTGCCTCCGAAAAGTCTGGCGCGGAGGTAAGTCCGAAAGTAAAGAGGAGAACGATGAGCTTTACTGCAGTGAGTCGTAACTTCACGGTGAAGGTCGTAGCTGCCCTCGTAGCGGTTGCAATGGTCTTTGGCGGCATCATGCTCGCATCCGCGAAGGATGCGAGTGCTGATCCAAACCGTGATCGACTGCGCCCAGGCTGTAATTGGGACCCATACAACTGGTGGGTTCAGTACTGCCAGGTTTTCTCGCCGGCTATGAACCGCAATATTCCGGTTCAGATCAAGGCGGCTACTGGTGGCGGCGATGCCTCCCTGTACATGCTCGACGGTCTGTGGGGCTTTAATAAGGGTGCGTCCGGTTGGATTTGGTCGGGCCATATTGCTCAGACTTTTGCCAATGACAACATCACTCTGGTTGCGCCGGCTGCTGGCGATGGCTCCTTCTATACTGACTGGAACGCTCCGGCAGTGACCGCTGAAGGGGTCAAGATCCAGAAGTGGGAAACCTTCTTGACTCAGGAACTGCCGGTTTATTTGCAGCGTGAGTTTGGTGTTAATCCAAACCGCAACGCGATTGCTGGTTTGTCCATGGGTGCGGCTGCGGCGGTTTCTTTGGCAGCCCGCCACCGTGACCAGTTCAAGCATGTTACTTCGCTGTCCGGTTACTACCAGATGTCGAACGAGGTAGTTGCTACGGGTACCACTGCAATGGTGGCTAGCACTGGTGTAGTGAATCCGACTGGCATGTGGGGTCTTCCGGTTCCGGCTTCGGCGGAACGCCAGGCCCATGACCCTTCGATGCTGCTCGACCAGCTCAAGGGGCTGCCGATGTATGTTTCCTCCGCCCAGGGTGTTCAGAGCCTGTGGAGTGATCCGGAGGTTTTGAACCGTCCGGTGCCGCAGCTCCCTGACACCGTCTGGCGTGCCGTGATGGAGTCCGTATCCCGCGCTTCGACGCAGCGCTTTGAGCAGGATGCTCGCGCTGCCGGCCTCAATGCGCAGTTTGTCTACAGCCCGAACGGTATCCACTCGTGGGAGCTGTGGGGCCGTGATGCCGCGCTTGCTCGCCCGCACATTCTTCGGGCGCTGGGCCTTTAGGTCGATAGTTATTTCAGGGCGCTCTGGCGCGCTGACCTAGCGCTGGTGCTGGATGACTTCTTAAAGGGGCTAGCTTCTTAAGAAGTCTCAATTTTGAAGAAAGACCAATCCTTTTGTTGGGATTGGTCTTTTTTCTGTGTCGAGTCCGGGTTTGGATGCTGAGCGGAAGGTGTGGGTAACGGCCTACAGAGGGGCGCAAAGAGTTGCGCTGTCAAAGCTTGAATTCAGTTCCTTTTGCGTGTGTCTCCACGGTTTTTACCCGTAAGAGGGTAAACATGAGAGTCGAACCTTAAAGTAAAGGGTGAAGCTATTCAGGTAGCTATACCGTTTGTTTCGCAGAACGTGTGTGAGATTCTTCGTGCAGCGGCACGCCGGAGGAGGGGAACCTTCGGATACGTTGCTGGTCACCACGTAATTCTGCGAAGCCGAACGGTAAACGCATAGCTCTAGCGCCGCGTGATGCTATCTGCAGGTGCCTAACCGGCGCCGGTGCAACACTCAACGTCTCAAATAATTTCAACCAGCGACTTTGTAAAGGGAAGCCCTCTTATGCGCGTAACCGCTAGATTCCTCCGTGGTGGCCTCGGCAACAGCCGGAAGTCATCGCGGGCGTTGACCGCACTTTTGGCACTACCGTTGACTCTCGCTCTCGGTGCCCCTGCTGCAGTGGCGGCTCCCGAGCCAGCTCAGCCAGGTCTGCCTAGCTACGAGGAACTTCAGGCCGTTCAGGGGCAGTTGGCTCAATCTGAAGACCTGGGAGACCTTGCTAAGGCCGCTGAAGCAGCGCAAGCTGCTGGTGCGCAGCTACCTGGCCTGGGTATGCCGAAGCCGATGCCAGGGCCGGAGCGTACGCCATTTAAAGTCGATACTCCCGCAGTGGCGAACCTCCCCAGTGGAGTCAGCGTAGACAAGGTCGAGTGGTACACAGATCACCACGTCATTGCGCACATTCGCTCGGCTGCCATGCCGGAGAAGCCAATTCAGGTTGAGATTTTGCTGCCGCGCGATTGGTACCGCGACAAGGAGCGCACATTCCCGAGCGTCTACCACCTTGACGGTATGGCATCGTTTGATGACTACTCCGGTTGGATTCGCGCTACCAATATCGAACGCTTCTACGAGGACAAGAATGTCCTGGTGGTTATGCCCGCCGGCGGTACATCGTCCTTCTACTCTGACTGGGATCAGCCGGATAACGGTCAGAACTACAAGTGGGAGAGCTTCATTACCAAGGAGCTCGTGCCGGTTATCACCAACGGCTTCCGCGGCAACGATGAACGCGGCATCATCGGTATCTCCATGGGCGCTACCGGTGCTTACAACGTCGCAGCACACTCGCCGGAGCTGTGGAAGTTTGCCGGTAGCCTCTCAGGTTACCTAGACATGACTTCGCCCGGCATGCCGCAGGCAATCGCTCTGGCGATGAAGAACACCGGTGGCTATGACGCGACGAAGATGTGGGGCCCGCTCGGTTCGCAGCGTTGGAAGGACAATGATCCGAAGCTGAACATCGACAAGCTCAAGGGCATGTCGCTGTACATCTCGGCGGGTAACGGCAACACCGGTGAGTGGGACGTGCCGTCGCAGATCGATCCGACGAAGCCGGACAATCCGACCGGTTACGCATTGGAAGTGCTTTCCCGCATGACCAGTGAGACCTTCATCCGGAATGCTCGTGAAAAGGGCGTCGAGCCGGTTGTGAACTTCCGGAGCTCGGGTACTCACACCTGGCCGTACTGGCAATTCGAGGTCAGTCAGGCCTGGCCAACGCTGGCCGATGCACTCCAGTTGCCGGAGTCCGATCGTGGCGCGGTCTGCCGTGTAGGCGGCGAGATTGAAAAGGCCGTCGCATCGCTGCCGGGAATCGGCACCTGCCTGTCGGATGAGTATGGTGTCGCCAAGAATGGCGTGGCTCAGGACTTCACCGGCGGTACCGCCTACTGGCACCCGGATTCCGGGGCACATGTGGTCTGGGGGCGCATCGGTTCGCGTTACAACGAGCTCGGCGGTCCGTCCTCGCCGCTCGGCTACCCAGTGACCAACGAATTGGCTACGCCGGATGGCTCGGGACGATTCGTCCACTTTGAAAAGGGCTCGATTTACTGGACTCCGGAAGGCGGAGCCCACGAAGTCACCGGTGACATTATGAACGTCTGGGGCAAGGCCGGCTTCGAGACCGGTCCGCTGGGCTACCCAGTCGCCAACCACCGCGATATTCCGGGCGGTGTCGCCCAGGACTTCCAGGGTGGCACCATCGTCAAGATCGGCGGCGAAGAACCTCGCATCGTGCGTGGTGAAATCGGCCGTGTCTACAAGGAGCTCGGTGGCGCTGAGTCCGATCTGGGTCTGCCTGTCGACGGCGACGAGGTCAAGCTCGCCCGCGGCGCTTTCCAGCGCTTCGAACACGGTGCCATTTACTGGACTCCGGAAACTGGTGCACAGCCGGTGCGCTCCAACGACATCACTGACCACTGGGGCAGCACTGGCTACGAAAATGGCCCGTTCGGCTACCCGGTCGGCCCACTGCAGCCAGTCAAGGCCGGCGGTCTTGAGCAGCAGTTCGAGGGTGGCTGGATTCGTCAGCTCAACGGCAAGATTGTCGAAGAGCGCAATAAGCCAGAAGCGCCGGCCCCAGCCGCCGACAACGGTGATGACAAGTAAGCCAACCAAAGCAGGGCACTGAATAAGGGATAGACAAATGTCCATGAACAAGTCCTTCCGGACACTGGCTACAACCACAGCTGTTGCGCTGCTGACCTTCGGAGTGGCCGCCTGTGGCAGTTCCACAGTGGAATCTTCGGAGGTCACCTCGTCGACGACTACGAAGACCTCCACGACGTCGTCAAGCACGAAGACTTCTGCGCCGAAGTCGAGCGAAAAGTCTGCGCCGGAGATCACAGATCCCCAAGCTAAGCGCGTGGACGAAGCGCCCGATGGGCAGATGAAGCTCAGTGAGGCGGACGATTCATACCTCGAAGCGCTGGAAAAAGCGGGAATTGATGTTGCTGGGGTGGAGGATCAGCTCATCGGCACAGGTCGCGCGGCATGCGCAGACGCACCGGAGGAGGAGCGTCAGGTCATCGCGCTGGCGATTGCCGGACAGCTGGTCGCACAGGGGCGCTCACAGGAAAGCGCCGAAGAAGTGGCGAAGACTATTGCAAGCTCCGCTAAAAAGGCGTATTGCTAGCACTCATGCGTAAAGTGCTGACAATTCTGGCGGTCATTGTGCTGGTGGCCGCTATTGGCTTCGGCGTAGTGCAATGGCTTAACGACGACCAAGGCGGTCAAACCCCACCGACCCCCGGCGACGATGGTGGGATTCTGGCCGAACAGCCCGAGTGGTGCCCGGCGGTAGAAGTTATCGCGGTGCCCGGAACTGCGGAATCGCGTGCTGACGACGATCCGATGGCCCCGACCGCGAATCCGCATTCGCTGCTGCTTGGCCTGACGAACTCGATTTCGGAGTCCTACTCGGAGGGCGATGTCAAGGTCTGGACTACGCCGTACCCGGCACAGATCAAGACGCATCAGCTGCCCGACCAACTCACTTACGATGATTCGCAGGCAGTCGGGCGCGATGTCACCGCTAAGGAAATGGCTGACTTACACGGGCAGTGCCCGCTGACGGACTTCGTCCTGATGGGCTTCTCCCAGGGTGCGGCTATTGCAGGTGATTTGGCCTCTGACATCGGCAACGGCCGCGGTGTGGTCCCGGCCGAGCGCATCGCGGGCGTGGCTCTGTTGGGCGACCCGCGGCGTGACCCTAATCAGGGCGTGAACCAGGGCGTTCCGCTGGCTGGTGTGGGTGTCGAGCTGTCATTGCAGCCCCTCGGCGGCATTGTGCAGGCTGTGGTTCCGGGCGCAACGATGCGCGGTCCACGAGACGGCTTTGGGCCTCTTAATGACAAGGTTCAGAATGTCTGCGTGCCATCGGATTCCTTCTGTGATGTTCCTCCGGCAGTGGCTGATGCGATTGCGCGAGCGCAGGAGATGATTGCGGGCGCGGGTGCGCACGCAACCTACGCCACGAATGACGTAGCGATCCCGGGTACGACTCCGCTGGCCTGGACTGAGGGCTGGACTCGCGAACTGATTGAACAATCGCTGGCGCGGTAGTCGAGGCAGCTCAAAAATGTGCGAGACGCGCCCGACCTCGACGGGTACTTGCTGTTAGAATCTTGCTCAAGAACTGGTGTTTAACGTTTCAAAACAACAGGTTCGCTAAAGTTTCGAAAGAAATTGACAAAAATTGCAGGAAGCAGTCTGACAGAACCGGTTATTATCGCCCCAAGGAACTGCTGTTCATGACCGGATAATCTAGTCGAAAAGGTAGGGTGCAATGACGAATCCGACAAACCCATATGGAGATTTCGACGAAGACGGTATGCCGAGGTCCCGGGGAAAGTTCGCTGACAGCTCGGGTGCTTACAGTTCCGGTATGCCGTACTCGGATTCGTACCCACCGCAGCAGCCGAACATGGGGCTGGGCTATGAGGACCCGAGCCAGCACAATTTCCACAACGGGTACTCGAACCCGTATCAGAGTGGTTACCCAAACCAGCAGGCACCGGCGTATTCCGCTGGATTCGGTGGCCCAAACCCGCACCAGGGCTACGGAGGCGCAGGTGCTCCTGTCTCGGATAAGTCCAAGATTGCAGCGGCTCTGCTTGCCTTCTTCCTGGGTACCCTCGGTGTGCACAACTTCTACCTGGGGCACAACTCACGTGGTGCTATTCAGCTAGCACTGACGGTATTCGGCTGGATTACCGCCATTTTCCTGGTTGGCTTCTTCCTAATCATCGGCGTCAGCATTTGGGCATTTATCGAGTTCATTTTGATTCTCGTCGGTAGCGGCTCCTACGCCTATGACGCAAATGGGCGCCGCCTGCAATCGTAGGAGCCTCGTCCGAAGCCGCTAGTTCCTGAACCCGTGCACCGGGGCGGGGATGTAGCCGCCACGGGCAATGAACTCGGCATTGCCCTTGGCATTGACATCAATGACCGGCGCATATCCGAGCAGACCACCGAAGTTCACCTCATCGCCCGGCTTGGTACCCGGCACCGGAATGAGGCGGGCGGCGGTGGTCTTGTGGTTCATCACACCGATGGCGGCCTCGTCGGCAATCATGCCGGAAATCGTGGTCGCAGGCGTGTCACCGGGAATCGCAATCATGTCGAAGCCCACCGAGCAAATAGAGGTCATCGCCTCCAGCTTGTCCATGCTGATCGACCCCGCGCGCACAGCATCAATCATGCCCTTGTCCTCAGAGACCGGAATGAACGACCCGGACAGTCCACCGACGCGTGAACACGCCATCAGGCCGCCTTTCTTGACGGCGTCGTTAAGCAGTGCCAGCGCGGCAGTGGTGCCGTGCGTGCCGACCTGCTCCAACCCCATGTGCTCGAGAATATGAGCGACGGAGTCGCCCATCTCGGCGGTCGGCGCGAGCGAGAGATCCACGATGCCAAAAGGCACGCCCAGGCGCTCCGACGCCATCGTGCCGACCAGCTGACCCGTGCGTGTGATCTTGAACGCTGCCTTCTTGATCTCCTCGGCGACTTCGTTAAAGCTGGCGCCCTGCAGATCGCCGAGCGCGCGATCGACCACACCCGGACCCGAAACGCCGACGGACACGACACAATCCGGCTCTCCAACACCGTGGAACGCGCCGGCCATGAAGGGGTTGTCACCCACCGCATTGGCGAAAACCACCAGTTTTGCGCAGGCAATCGAGCTGCGGTCGGCGGTCTGCGCCGCAGCTTCCTTCACCACTTCGCCCATGCGTCGCACTGCATCCATGTTGATGCCCGCGCGTGACGACGCAACGTTGACCGAACTGCACACCAATTCGGTCTCGCTCAGAGCGTGGGGAATGGAGTCGATGAGCCACTTCTCGCTGGTGGTCGCGCCCTTTTCGACGAGCGCCGAGTAGCCGCCGAGGAAGTTCACGCCAGAATCGCGGGCGGCGCGGTCGAGCGCCTTGGCAACCACTGTGGGATCGCCTTCGCAACCGGCCGTGATGAGGGAAACTGGTGTGACGGAGATGCGCTTATTGACGATCGGAATGCCCAGCTCCGCCTCGATACCCTCGCAGACCTCCACGAGGCGAGCGGCCTGCCTGGTTACGCGGTCATACACCGCCTGTGCGGTGGCTTCCATTTCAGAGCGAGAGCACTCGAGCAGGGAAATGCCCATGGTGACCGTCCGGATATCCAGACGGTACTTCTCGATCATGTCAATGGTGTCGAGGAACTTAGATTGCGCGAAGTTGAAATCCATCCTGGTCGCGCCCTTTAAATCTCGTTGACGGCGTTGAACAGCGCCTCAGACTGGATTCGAATGACAAGCCCCTCCCGCTTGCCGACGGAATCCATGTAACCCTGCAGCGTGCTGATAGGGGTGGCCTTCTCGTTGAACTCCACCCGCAGGATCATGGTGAACCATTTATCCATGAGGGTCTGGGAAACATCGACGATGTTGACGTCCTGCTCCGCCAGAGCAGTGGTGACGGCGGCGATGATGCCGGTGTGATCCTCGCCGGTGACGGTAATGATGGCAAACATGGCCTCAATTTTAGCCGGTGGGGAGGTGGGGAAAATCTGTGGATGGCGGTTGTGCTGGTGGCGAGTTTGTGGCGAAGCATGTTCAGGGCCGCCCAAAAACACTTCACGACACCTATGTCACCTCGTGTCATCTGTGGAGGCGGCATGAGGTGACATAGGTGTCGTGAAGTGAGGAGGAGGGGAGGGGCGTGAGCGTGGGCTGTGCCAGAGCGGGGGCAAGCCTTACGGAGCCAGCCCTATCGGACGTCGACGAACTCCTTGACAATCCACTTGCGCAGGGCGAGCAGAATCAAGCCCAAGACAACCGAGGCGATACCCAGGGTGATGAAGAAGGTGTTCTCAGCAGCGGCATCCTCATAGTTGTAGAAGCCGGCCAGGGTGCCTGCCAGTGAAGTACCCATAGCGACTGCCATCAGCCAGACGGCCATCATGCGCGACGGGAATGCTGCCGGAGCGACCTTGGTAGCAAGGGCGTTGCCGACCGGGCTCAGCATGAGCTCACCCATGGTGAACAGGAAGAGAATCCAGATAATCGCATACAGCGGAGTGGAGTTCTCACCGCCACCGGAGAATGGGATGAAGAAGAACAGCGAGATACCGATGATGATGTTGGCGACACCGAACTTCACTGGGGTGGACCACTGGCGGTCACCAAGCTTGGACCAGGCGGCTGCAAAGACCATCGAGAAGGCGATGATGAAGATCGGGTTGATCGAGTTAATCCAGGCCGGGGACATTTCCCAACCGAAGATCTCGCGGTCGAGGCGGATGTCCGAGTAGATGGCCAGCACCGTGAACTGCTGCTGGAAGATACCGAAGAACAGCACGCCTGAGACGAACATCGGGATGAAGCCGACCAGGCGAGTCTTCTCCGATTTCGTCGTAAGTGGCGAGGAGTACATCTGCCACCACAGCACCACAGCGGCGATCAGTGCAATCACTGTGACCACAGTGGAAAGAGTCGTGACCGGAACAATTCCGGTGGAAACCAGCGTAACCGAGACAACAGTGATGACCACTGCGATGCCAATCCATACCGGGTACTGCTTCTTCGGCAGCGGGTTCGGAATCTCATGGCCAGCCTCGGCGATGGTGGACTTGCGCATCAGGATGTACTGAATCAGACCGGCAGCCATACCGATAGCGGCCAGGCCGAAGCCCCAGTGGAAGCCCTTCATTCCCCAGATCCAGCCGGTGAGCAGTGGGCCGAACAGGGCACCGATATTGACGCCCATGTAGAAGATGGAGAAGCCGGCGTCACGACGCGGGTCGTCCTTTGCGTAGAGCTGACCCAGCACGACCTGTGCGTTGGTCTTCACGCCGCCGGAGCCGATTGCGATGGAGACAAGGCCAATAGCCAGGCCAATCACGCCGGGGATGAATGCCAAGGAGATGTGGCCAAACATGACCAGGATGGCGGAGTAGAACAGTGTCCGCTCCGAGCCAAGGATACGGTCAGCAACCAGAGAGGCAACGAGTGCGGCCATGTAGACAAGACCGCCGTAAGCACCGACGATAGAGGTAGCAGCACCCTTGTCCAGGCCGAGACCGCCCTGAGTGGTCTCGTAGTACATGTAGAAAGCCAGGATGGCCTGCATGCCGTAGAAGCTGAAGCGCTCCCACATTTCGATGCCGAAGAGATTGGCGAGACCCCACGGTTGGCCCATGAAGGTGCGGTCTTCGCTGGACCCTGCGGGGTTATGAGTTCGTTGGGTCTCAGCAGTTGGTTGATTGCCGAGAGCCTCGTCTGAAGATTTGTCCATTCTTCAATTATCGAGGCGGAGTGCAAAAATTAAAAACCAGATTTAGTCAGTGAACTAAATCGAAGGGTTAGGAACGGGGCCAAAGGCTTAGTCCAGAGACTTACGAGCAACCGCATTCGACGCTGCTCGCCAACCCAGCAGCAGCAAGGCGCTCATGACTGAGGCAACCAGAATGAAGGACCAGTGCGGGACTGCCGAATTGCGGGTGGCCCACACAGCTAGGCCGACGACGACAGTGCCGAGCCACACAATTGCGCCTGAACTCACTGCACGCGGGTTCGGCTCGTTCTTAATCAGCGCGGTGCCCAGGAGGACACCGAATGCGAACGGCCACCAGGTATCGAGGATATTGATGAAGGTAAAAGAATCCTCGGGAGTGTTGTGAGCCAGGCGCGCTAACACGGCGAAAATAAAGATGGCGAGGATGTCAATCAAGAACGTCGATACGCGTGTGTTCATGCTTCTTAGTCTAGCGACCCCTCAGATTGGTGGGGGACCAGCGACCAGCGGCGAGGAAGCCATTAGCGGTCAGCGACTGGCTGATGCTCGGGCTGATCCTTGTGGTCGAAGCCGAGGGCGTAGATAATCCAGCCCACAATTGCCACCAGGACGAAGGAAACGATGCGGTAGACCAGCACCGCTGCAAAGGCCTCGGCGCCGGTGGTGCCGCCTGCGATGAGAGCCGCGGTCAAAGCGGCCTCGACAGTGCCGATGCCGCCCGGTGTGGCCTGGATGAAACCAGCGAGCTTGCCGGTTACGAAGGCCAGCAGCACCTTCGTAGCGGAGATGTCATCGACACCAACGGCACGGATGGCGGCGTAGAGACAGACAATTTCCGCGACCCAGTTGATAAAGGACCAGGTGAAGGAAAGAGCCAAAGTTTGCACGGGCAACTTCACGCTGGTCAGCTGTTTGACGGACTCTTCAAGTCGGTCGACATCGGTGTCCGCGGGCTTCTTTCGAATCTTGTTAAAGACACGCAGACACCACGCGCCTGTCTTGTTGAGAAAAGCCGGGTTCTGCGAAATCCGCCACAGCAAAATGGTGGCTAGTAAAACCGCAATTGCCATAGCGATGAGCACCGCGGTCGTGCCACCCTGTCCGACGAAGAAGAGGCTGCCAAGCCCCAGAAATGCCAGACCTAAAAACGACAACGCGCCCGAAAAAAGCACGAACCAGCTGACAAGGACCGCGGATGCGCCCCACTGCATCATGCGCTTAATCTGTAGCGCCGTGGAGAATGCAGCACCACCGGGAACGGTGACCGCCCACGCGTTGGATGCGAGGGTTAGCGCATTGGTGCTACGGCGAGTGGCTGCTTTTACGCCTCCAGCTCGCAACAGCAGACGCATCACTTCCGCCATCGCGTAGAGCGAAAAAGCCACGGAAAAAATGGCGATGAACAGCCACTTAGCGTCGACATCCGCAAGGATTTGGAGCCCCTGGACGACGCTGTCCCAGTTTCTTACCGTCAGGACGATACCGGCAATCACGAGGGCCACGAGGATTATCGATCGTAGCCAGCTCGAATTGCCGGTTTTGAGGACTTTTTTAAGTCGTGACATAAATAAGAAGCCTGTTCGTCTTCCTGTTCGTCTCCCTAGACGTCGCCGCGGTGGTCTCCCTAGTCGTCGTTCTTGCCGTCGCGCTCCTTGAGCAACGACGTGAGCGGACGGAACGGCTGCAGCCACGCACCGCCATCAGGCAGGCGGTCGAGATCGATACGCGGTAGCGGCTCGCGGAAGACGCCCTTGATTTCCTCCAGGTCAACGAAGCGAATCGCATCGGAGGCCAGCGCCCAGGAAGCGTGCTCGTGAAAACCGATGACGGTTACCCGAATCCCCTCGGATGCGAGCTTTTCCAGCAGCTCCTGGAAATTCTGGCCATCGGCGGACGCAACGACGACACTGCGCAACACGCCTTCGTCGTAACGCCTTTGGATGTGCGCAATCATGTCCGGGTCAACGTCGGTGTCCTCTTCGATCTTCGGCTTTGCGAAGACCGCGAAACCGACATTGCGCAGAGCCTCGACCCAGGGGCGGACAATCTCCGCTGAGCCCGGGTTGACGTTGGTGAACACCGTGGCCTCGGGGAGGACATCGGAACCGATGTTGTGGGATACGCGCTCGGCTTCGTCGATAAGCCATTTGCCCACGGCGTCGAAGCGCGGGCGGTGTGCGGCGGTCGGGCGGGATCCCAAAATGGCGCCGAGCCCCATGTCCAAGTTCGGGGCGTCCCACACGAGTAGTGCGGTCGGGTGCGTCTCAGTGGTGTTGTAGCTGGCAGAGGTGTTTTGGGTAGTGCTCATGTTCCTATGCCTCTTTCTTGCGCCAGATGAACTCGTGGATGTCGTGGTCGAGGTTCAGGCCGCGGGCTTCGAACTTGGTCGTCGGTCGGTCGAGAAGCATGGGGGATTCCGGCCAGGGCCAGGCGATAGGCTCGAGCGTCGGCTCGACCTCGCGGAGTTCCTCAATCCACTCTGCGTAGTCCGCATGGTCGGTGGCGGCGTGGAAAATGCCACCGGGCTTCAGACGCGAAGAAATCAGGCGCAACGTACCGGACTGCACAATGCGGCGCTTGTGGTGGCGTGCCTTCGGCCACGGGTCCGGGAAGAACAGGCGCACGCCGGCCAGCGACTCCGGCTCGATCATGCGCTGCAAAACCTCAACGCCGTCGCCGCGGACCATGCGGATGTTCGACACCTCATTGCGCACGGTGGCGGAGAGCAGTTTCGCCAGGCCAGGGCGGTAGAGCTCAACGGCAATGATGTTGTGGTCCGGTTCTTGCGGAGCCATAGCCACGGTGGACGTGCCGGTGCCGCAGCCAATCTCGACGATGGTCGGTCCCTTGCGGCCGAACCATTCCTCCACGTCAATGACTTCGTCGGAGAGGACCTTGCCGTACGTGTCCCAGTTGTCTTCCCAGATCTTTTCCTGGTTGGGAGTCAAAGTGCCGCGGCGGAAGGACAGATTGCCGATGCGCGGGTAGTCAAGACCATCGTCGAATTGGGTCTTTTCCGGACGACCTGCAGGCAATTCGCCCTTCTTCGGCTGGCGTTCATGCGGTTGTTCCGCCTGCTCGTCCGCGCGAGTTGGCAATGGTTCAGATTGCTGCGAAACCGCAGGCTGTTCGATATTTTCAGAAAAATCAGAAGTAGTCACGTTCCCTATTGTCCATGACATCGGCCAACTATCCAATCATTGCCCCTAGGATTTTTGTTGTTGTCCTGGCGGTTTCACACCGGTAGGCGATGCCGCGTCGTCCTGAGTTGGTGGCACGGCGGGCGAGTTGTTTTGTCGACTTGCCGAATCCGCGGTCCGCTGTAGGCTGAACGCGAAGCCGCGCTTATTCGTTTGTTGAAGCGGTGCTTGGGGTCTGCCTAGCGCAGCGTTTCAGGGCGCGGAATCTGGCTCACGGGCCGTATGGGGGTTACGCAGGTTTTAACTAAACCACGCAGGGGATTTATGGGAGGGGACTAGGCCGGATGGACCTTATTTCCGCAACTGATGTCACGGAAACAACACAGCCGTCAACGGGATCTACATCGTCGTCGTTGCGCGCTGCCGTGGTGGACTGGCTGTCATCACGACAGGCCTCGCACTCGGACACCGCTAACACGAGCGGCGCGGAGGTGTGCGTCGCCAAGGCGCTTGAGCGCGAGAAACGGCCACCGATAATCTGCGCGCGATTGCGCAGGGGCGTGCGTGAAACCGCTGTGCGCGAGGCATTTTCGCAATGTCACGCGGAGCTGGCCGACAAGCTGTCCGCCCCTGTCGCGCTGGTCATCGAGCAACAACCGATTCGCCATTCGCTTGCCGACGAGTATTGCGACATCACCACAAACGAGACAGCTGAACACACCTTTTTGTTCAGTTCCGCGTTGCGGAAGATTGCCGAACGCCTCGGTGCGGAAGGCGGATCACGCAATGATGACGGGCTACTCGCAGTGCAGTTGACTGAGATCGCGGCAGCCTTTCCCGCGGCTAGAGACAGCCTGGAGGAGTTGCTATGGCAACACCGGACGTAGTTGAGCCACGCCCGGTCTCGGCGGAGGGGTCTGAGCAGCCACCGCTCCTTGTCACCAAGGCTGGTACCGCTGCAGACCGCGCGGATTTTTCGCAGGTCGTTGACACTGCAGTGCCGTCACGTCGCTTGGAATTTGTGGATAAACGCAGCGCTGTCGTGCTCTATGTCGCAGACAGCGAGGTGCAGCCAACACGGGAGTGCGTCAGCACGGTTGCAGCAATTAGTCAGGCCACCGGCCGCGTTGCAGTAGGTCTGATTGGCAATGGCGAGCATGCCGAGGCCTGGCGCCAGGAAATCGACAGCACAATTCCAATGGGAGCGCTGGACGAGAGGATGGCCAGAACCCTGGTTCTTTTGGCAGAAGGGCCGCCCAGAAACTCGGGGGAAACCCTGAGCGTGCGCCGGGTTCGAAACGTGCGAGCTCAGCTGGCACAGGAGCGATCGCGCGGAGCCGGGGCGGCGGCGCGATTGCAGCGGAAGATGCAGTTGGCAGCTGAAAGCGCGGTGCGGGATGCACTGCAGGAAGTGGCTGATGAACCCGCAGGTGGCCAAGCGGAACTGCAGGGCCGTGCCGAGGACGCAGCGGCGCGACTGCAACAGCGGTGCGGTGATGAATTGGGGCTTTGCGTGGAAATCTCGGTGCCCGCTCCAGAAAGTCCGACTCGCCCCAGCTATGTCATGGAAGCCCTGGTTGCGGTGGCATCGCTCGGCGTGGCGGTCGGTGTAGTGCGGATTGTCCACGGGTTGTTCATGTGGATTGGGGTGCCGATGCTTGCGGCGCAGCTGGTCGCACTTGCAATAGGTCTCTGTGTTGCGGTGGTGGCGGTGGGCGCAACGATTCGTCGTAACGCACGCCAACGAACCGTACAGTGGCGGGCAAACTACCTTGCCCACCTGCGGCGAAGATGGACGCAGTCCGCGGAGGTGGCGGTGCGAGAGGCCCTTGGTGCGCGGGGGCCGGGATGGCGAATAGAACAGCTGGCGGAGTACAGCGGAACGTCCGCTAGATAGCCGTGACAGCCAGGAGAGATAGGGGAGATTACGATGGATGAGTTTTCTTTACTGCAGTACTTTTCCGAACAGCCTGCGTCCGATGGTGGGACGGACGCCCGGTCGCTCGCTACGCCGTGTGGGTTGGAGGCGGCGACGCCGATTGATGGGCAGTCGGCGGGTATTGGCGACGCCGGGCTGGTCGTGGAGGTCGATGGACAGCTCTACGACCTCGGTGATGACGAAGGGTCGATTACGCTTGCCGACGATTCCGGGTTGTCAATCTATTCGGATTTGGACGGTGACGGCGCGGTGGATCACGTGACGACGGTCCGTTTTGACGGTACTTGGGAGTCCTGGAGCAGCGATGATGTCAGGGCTGCTGACGCGATTGGCAAAGCGGCAGTGGAAGCGACACCAGCGGCGGGGAAGTGGGATGCGTACTCCTGGGAGCAATCGGCCCGGGGCAGCTGGAACTAACGACTTTGGGAACGCTGTGCACGGGGGTACCCGTGTCCCAGTTGCTTACAAATGGGGGTAACTGCAGTCAAAGGGTTAATGGTTGTGAATTTGTGCGGTAAGGCTGGCCTTATTCGCTGGTTATAGCCGTAAATGAACAGGTCGCAAGAATGGGACGGGGAAAATCTTTTGTTGTAAAGCCGTGATGTAACGGCTTTCAAAATGGGGGAGCGAGTCGATTGTCGATGTGGGGCCCGGCAACTTTCGGTATCCCCCGGTAGCCTTAAATCAAGACGCGAATCAATGAGTCAGGAGAACTGATGTCCGCACCTTCTATTCCTGGTCTCGAGGGCCAGGCCCCGACCGAGAACGCCGAACTGCTGCGCTGGATTGCTGAGGTCGCAGAACTGACCCAGCCAGACAAGGTTGTCTTTGCTGATGGCTCGGAAGAAGAGTGGAACCGCCTTACCCAGGACCTGGTTGATAAGGGAACTCTTATCAAGCTGAATGAGGAAAAGCGCCCGAACTCTTTCCTTGCCCGCTCTAACCCGAAGGACGTTGCTCGTGTGGAGTCCCGCACGTTCATCGCTTCTGAAAAGGAAGAGGACGCTGGCCCGACCAACAACTGGGCGGATCCGGTCGAGCTGAAGAAGGAAATGACCGAGCACTACCGCGGTTCCATGAAGGGCCGCACCATGTTCGTCGTTCCGTTCTGCATGGGTCCGATCACCGACCCGGAGCCGAAGCTGGGTGTTCAGCTGACCGACTCGGAGTACGTGGTTCTCTCTATGCGAATCATGACCCGCATGGGTCAGGATGCCCTGGACAAGATTGGCCCGGACGGAGACTTCGTCCACGCTCTGCACTCCGTTGGCGCTCCGCTGGAGGAGGGCCAGGAGGACGTTGCATGGCCGTGCAACGATGAGAAGTACATCACCCAGTTCCCGGAGACCAAGGAGATTTGGTCCTACGGTTCCGGCTACGGCGGAAACGCCATCCTGGCCAAGAAGTGCTACGCACTGCGTATCGCTTCGGTCATGGCCAAGGAAGAGGGCTGGATGGCTGAGCACATGCTCATCCTGAAGCTCACTAATCCGGAGGGCAAGGCCTACCACATCGCCGCTGCATTCCCGTCTGCATGTGGTAAGACCAACCTGGCTATGCTGACTCCGACCATCGAGGGCTGGAAGGCCGAGGTCGTCGGCGACGACATTGCATGGCTGAAGTTCGGTGAGGACGGTCGCCTGTACGCTGTTAACCCGGAGAACGGCTTCTTCGGTGTTGCACCGGGCACCAACTACTCCTCCAACCCGAACGCCATGAAGACCATGGAGGCCGGTAACACCCTGTTCACCAACGTTGCGCTGACCGACGATGGTGACGTCTGGTGGGAAGGTATGGAAGGCAAGCCGGAGCACCTCATTGACTGGAAGGGCAATGACTGGACTCCGGATTCCGACGAGCTGTCCTCGCACCCGAACTCCCGTTACTGCACCCCGATTTCGCAGTGCCCGGTCGCCGCACCGGAGTACGACGATCCGCAGGGTGTCCCGATCGACGCCATCCTGTTCGGTGGTCGCCGCCCGGACACTGTGCCGCTGGTGACCCAGGCACTGTCCTGGAACCACGCAACCTTCATCGGTGCAACCCTGGCTTCCGGCCAGACCGCTGCTTCCGCTGAGGCCAAGGTCGGTTCCCTGCGCCATGACCCGATGGCAATGCTGCCGTTCATTGGCTACAACGTCGGTGACTACCTGCAGCACTGGATTGACATGGGTGTCAAGGGCGGCGACAAGATGCCAGAGGTCTTCCTGGTCAACTGGTTCCGCCGCGGCGAAGACGGCCGCTTCCTGTGGCCGGGCTTCGGTGACAACTCTCGCGTTCTCAAGTGGATCATCGACCGCATTGAGGGCCGTGTTGGCGCCAAGGAGACCGTTGTTGGTCACACCGCTAAGGCAGAGGACCTGGACCTGACTGGCCTGGACATCGACTTTGAAGATGTCAAGGAAGCCCTGAAGGCACCGGCTGCTAAGTGGCAGGGTGACCTGCCGGACAACGAGGAGTGGCTGAAGTTCCTCGGCGACCGCGTTCCGCAGGAAGTCTGGGACGAGTTCGAGGCTCTGAAGGCTCGTATCGAGAAGAGCCTGCAGGACTAAGATCTTGCTAGCTAGCCTTGCTAAAAGCTAGAACATAGAACCACCCCCTTGTTGCCCGAAGTGGCTGGCAAGGGGGTGGTTTGTGCAGTACAACGATGAAGGGTGACACGCAATGCAATTAACGCTTTTCTCTGATTTGAGCCTGCGTGTCATCACTTTGATGGCGATGGGGGAGCCGGGACGGAAGTACACCGCTGCTGAGGTGGCGGAGTCTCTCAATGCGTCTCGCGCGCATGTTTCCAAGGTCGTCTCGCGACTTGTGGAGCTCGGCTTCTTGGAAGCGGTCAAGGGGCGCAATGGTGGCATCTATCTGCGCGAGTCGGCTACGGAAAAATCCGTCGGCAAGCTGCTGCGCACTCTGGAAAACAACGAGGTCGTCGATTGTGTCGGCACTGACTGCCCATTACTGCCGACGTGCCTGTTGCGTGGCAAGTTAGCGGCTGCGCAGGAGGCGTTCTTCGCCGCACTGGATCCGGTGTTGATTGCTGATCTCATTCCGCCCAAATCGGCTAATGGTGTGGATGCCAATCGCCCCGAGGGAGACGGTCCGCAGGGGAGTACCCAGCTCAATATTCGTCCGGTTTAGGTGCAGAGCTGAAGGTCTGACCGCGGGTTGAAAAAGCTAAAAATGGTGCCGTCGAAGTTTTCTGGTGAAGTTTTCGACATTGCCATTTGTGCAGTTCAAGACGGGTAAAACTCAACCACAAAGAGTAGTTATGGACCCCATTGGGCAATAATACGCAAACAGAATGCGCAATATGGTGTTATTGTGAAGTCATGCCAAACCTGAATGTTAACAAGAACGGCCTGACTCCAGAGCAGGCTGAAATCGTCACTCAAACCCTGCCCGTCGTCGGTGCCAACATCGAGAAGATCACGCCGAACTTCTACAATCGGATGTTCGCTGCTCACCCAGAGCTCATTGCCGATACCTTCAACCGCGGCAACCAGAAGCAAGGTGCTCAGCAGAAGGCGCTGGCGGCATCCGTCGCTACCTTCGCAGCTACCCTGGTCGACCCAGATGCTCCCGCCCCGGAAGAACTGCTTTCCCGCATCGGCCACAAGCACATCTCCGTTGGCATCAAGCCGGAGCAGTACCCAATCGTACACAAGCACCTCTTCGATGCCATCGAGGAAATCCTCACCCCAGAGGTCTTTCAGGGGGCTGTCCGCGACGCATGGGATGCCGTCTACCTGGAGATGCAGCGCGTTCTCATCAACTTCGAGAAGGGGCTCTATGACGACCTCGGTGTCGAAGCAGGAGATGTCTTCCGCGCCGCTCATGTCGTCTCCCGTGAAGAGCGCGGTGATGACGTCGCAGTGTTCTCCGTCAAGCTTGACGACGAAACCCCCGTTTCCTACCTCCCGGGACAGTACATCTCTGTGCGTCAGACCATGCCGGACGGCGCCGGCCAGCTACGGCAATACTCTCTGGTCGGCGGCGAGGAAGGTGTTCTGACCTTCGCGGTTCGTCGTGTCGATGCCTCCGAGGACCTGCCGGCTGGCGAAGTTTCCACACAGCTGTGGGAAAAGGTGCAGCCGGGCGATGCCATCGAAATTTCTCTGCCTGCAGGTGACCTGGTGTTGGATACAAAGTCCGATGACCCGGTAGTGCTCATTTCCGCAGGTATTGGCGCCACCCCCATGATCGGCATGCTGGATGCCCTGGTGGCCGCCGACTCTAAGCGTGATGTTGTCGTCCTCCACGCGGACCGCGCCGAGAACACCGACGCACTGCGCGCAGAACGCAATAACGCAGTCTCTGCACTGGTCAATGCCCGCCAGCAGGTGTGGTACGAGCCGGATCTGATGGATTTGACCGATGTTGACCTGCCGGAGGGGGCGCAGTTCTACCTCTGCGGTGGCAATGGCTTCTTGCAGGCCGTGCGTGATCAGCTTGCCAAGCGTGGCGTCAATCGCAATAACATTCACTTCGAGCTGTTCAGCCCGAACGATTGGCTGCTCGACGCCTAACGCCACAACTGCGCCGTCGGCATAAAAGCCATCGTCACAAATAAAGCCGAATGACCAGCCACGATGTATGCCCGGGGCTGGTCATTGTGCTGTTTGTAGCTTCGGTGGCTTCGTATTACTCGGCTGAGCCGGAAAGCTCCGCAACAACCTCGCCCGCAGTTTGGTTCTCGCACTGAGAAAAAGCAATACCCGCCCATAAGTTGAGATATTCTGGATCGCCGGCCTGATTCGCGGTACCACGGATTGGCGTGGTCAAGTAGTGCAATTGCGGATAAAGTTCCGGCGCGACCCTAGAAAACTCCCGGGTAAACGTGTTCTCAATTGCCCGCGCGGGCTTGCCGGAAAAGGCGTGGGTCAAAACGGTGCCGCGCTCCGTGAGCTCACGCAATGCCCGTCGGTGCGTCTCCTTCGTACCCGCCTCTGCGGTGGTGAGGAACCGTGTGCCAACTTGTACAGCTGTCGCACCAGCACCCAAAAGCTTGACGACGTCCTCTCGGTGGCCCACCCCACCAGCGGCGATGATGGGTGCATCGGTAACTGTACTCGCCTCGGTGACTGCTTGGGCGAGCTCTTCTACAGAGGCCCCAATGTTGTCGGACGAGTCCTTGCCCTTCACGAATGCGCGGTGTCCACCCGCAGCTAATCCCTGCAGAACAATGCGATCAGCGCCAGCCGCAGCCGCCGCCCGCACCCCCTCAATTGAGGTCGCATTCAGCACCACTTTGCGGCCAGATTCCTTTACCCGAGCAATGACCTCTTTATCTGGATAGCCAAAGGTGAAGGAGACGAACTCCAGCGCATCGGGGTTGGGCAGAAAATCATCAGCGAGAATTGCCTCGACTTTCGCCGAGAAGTAGTCATCTGACCAGGTCGGAGCATCGGGCAAGTCGATGTCGAAGTGGTCTGCTGCCGGTGCTAAGTGGCCGCGAAACGTGGTCCACTGCGCAAGCCCCTCCTCGGAGGTTCCGCCACCGGCGTCAGCCGTGTTGGGGCAGAAGAGGTTAATGCCGAAACCTTTGCCGTCGTCAAGCAGTGCGCACGTCTGCCGTGCCTGTTCAGTGAGCTTTTCAACAGTGAGATAGCCGGCGGCAAGCGTGCCAACCCCACCAGCATTGGAAACTGCAGCGACGAGTTCGGGCGTGGATGGACCACCGGCCATCGGTGCCAAGATGATTGATGAGCGTCGTAGGTTTTCGGGTGATTGCGAGGTTGTGCTGCTCATAGGGCGAGAGTAACACTAAGGCCGGATTCCCCTATGTGGGAGAACCCGGCCAATGCCGACGAACGGCGTTGCGCAATAGACTCCGCGCTACCCGCTACCGCCTCAAGAACTACTTATTGCTCTCCGGCGGATCCAGCGGCATACCCTGGCCGGCGCGGTAGAACGGGATGTCCTGCGGTGCCAGCGGAGTCTTGCCGGCGATGAGGTCAGCGGCCTTTTCGGCAATCATCATGGTCGGTGCGTAGATATTGCCGTTAGTGATGCCCGGCATGACCGAAGCGTCAACCACGTAGAGGCCCTCGGTGCCGTGAACCTGCATGGTCTCCGGATCGACCACGGCCATCTCGTCGGAGGCCGGTCCCATCTTGCAGGTGCAGGATGGGTGCAGTGCGGTCTCGGCATCCCTGCGGACCCACTCGAGGATTTCCTCGTCGGTCTGCACATCTGCGCCCGGGGAAATCTCGCCGTCGGTGTACTCCTTCATTGCCGGGGTGTCCAGCAGCTTACGGGAGACCTTGACAGCCTCGACCCATTCACGGCGGTCCTGATCAGTGGACAGGTAGTTGAACAGAATCGACGGCTTGACCTTGATGTCCGAGGAGGTGATGTGGACATGGCCACGGGCATCCGAGTACATCGGGCCAACGTGGAACTGGAAACCGTGCGGGCTATCGATCTTTGTGCCGTCGTAACGCATGGCCAGCGGCAGGAAGTGGAACATCAGGTTCGGGTAGGGCTCGTTGTCGTTGGAGCGCGCGAAACCGCCACCCTCGAAGTGCGACGTTGCCACCGGGCCCTTGTGGGTGAGCATCCACCACAGACCGATGAACGGCCAACGCCACTTCTCCAGGTACGGCTGTGAAGACACCGGCTGGGTGGCGTTGTACTGAATGTAGACCTCCAGGTGGTCCTGCAGGTTCTCGCCGACACCAGGCAGGTGCTTGACGACGTTCACTCCGGCGGCATTCAGAATCTTCTCATCGCCAACGCCGGAGACCTCGAGCAGCTGCGGAGAGTTGAAAGCGCCACCGCAGAGGATGACCTTGTCTGCTCGCACCTGGTGTGTACGACCCTTCCAGGTGTACTCGATGCCGACGGCCTTGGTGCCCTCGAAGAGGATGCGGGTGGCTTCTGCGCGGGTGCGGAGCTCCAGATTTGGACGCTGCAGGGCTGGGTGCAGGTATGCGCGGGCAGCGGAGAGGCGACGGCCCTTGTCGATGTTCGCGTCGAAGGGACCGAAGCCCTCCTGGCGGTAGCCGTTGACGTCCGGGGTGTAGTTGTAGCCGGCCTGCTGGACAGACTTGAAGAAGGCCTTGAACAGCGGAGAATCGGCCGGACCGCGCTTCATGCGCAGTGGGCCGTCGTGGCCACGGCGCGGGTCGTCCTTGTCGGAGCCGAGCGCATTTTCCATGCGCTTGAAGTACGGCAGAACGTGGTTCCAGCCCCAGTTCTCCAGCCCCTTGGTGTCGCCCCACTTGTCGTAGTCCATGGGGTTACCGCGCTGGTAAATTTGGCCGTTGATGGAGGAGGAGCCGCCGACGACCTTGCCGCGGGCGTGGTAGATGCGGCGACCGTTCATCTCCGGTTCCGGCTCGGATTCGTACTTCCAGTCGTAGTACTTGTTACCGATTGGGAAGGAGAACGCCGAAGGCATGTGAATGTAGAGATCCCAGAGGGAGTCCATGCGGCCGGCCTCGAGTACGAGCACCTGCTGAGTGTGGTCTGCGGACAGCCGGTTAGCCAGCACAGAGCCGGCAGAGCCCGCGCCAACGATGACGACGTCGCGGTGTTCGACTGTGGTGTTGCCATTCTTTTTACCGAAGTTGAAGACAGCCGGGAAAGCTCCCATGTTCTGGTGTACCTCCGTAGGTTGTTTGCCGATGCATATCGGAATGGTTTTCAAGGACTGCGATAAGCCCCGATAAGCCCCAAGTAATATTTAAAGGCAGGCCCTATATATTGATATTGGAATAAGTGGCCGGAGGCGTATCTCAAATCCCCTTCACCTATATAGAATGCCACACAATTGGTATTCAATTCCAGTTGGAATGATTTTAAACGCCTTGAAAACTGGATAAATATGCAGGTGAAGATGTTGATGTTGGGGTGGAGAATTCTTCTGAATCGATTCTTAAACTTGAGGGATTATTCAAACTAGGTATGCTGGGTTAGTTCCCGAATCTGAAGGATTTTCCTATGTCTGATACTCCGCCAACTGAGAAGGTAACGGAGGAAAAATCTGGATCGTCGCAAGGAATGCAGCGATCGCAGTCGGCCCCTCCACAACAAGCGCAAGCGAGTGTGACCTCCGAGCCTGAGGTCAACTGGCCTGTATTTATTATTTCAGGTGTTGGCATTCTTGCCATTGCCCTGTGGGCTATTTTTGCCCCGGACAATGCAGCGGACACCCTAGCTGGCATTGTCGCCTGGGTATCGAAGAACTTCGGCTGGTTCTATATTGTGACCGCGACGGTGGCAGTGCTCTTCATGCTCTACGTCGCTATCTCGCGAACGGGACAGATTAAGCTCGGCCCCGATCACGCCAAGCCTCAGTTTGGTCTGTTCTCCTGGGCCTCTATGCTCTTTGCGGCGGGTATCGGCATTGACCTGCTCTTCTTCTCGGTAGCGGAGCCGGTGGCACAGTTTTATGGCCCGCCGACCGGAGACGCGGAGACCATCGAAGCTGCACGTCAGGCAGTGGTGTTCACGCTCTTCCACTATGGCGTGACCGGTTGGGCACTCTACGCCCTGATGGGTATGGCATTCGGCTACTTCGCGTATCGCCTGAACATGCCGCTGACCATTCGTTCGGCGCTCTATCCGATTATCGGCAAGCGCATCCACGGCCCCGCTGGTGAAGCGGTCGAAATCGCGGCGATGCTGGGTACCGTTTTCGGTGTCGCAACCTCGCTGGGTATCGGCGTCGTCCAGCTGAATTACGGCCTGCGTGTGCTGTTCGGGGTGGATGAGAGTACGTCCTGGCAGATCGCTCTAATCGTCGTGGCCGTATCGGTGGCTATCGCCTCCGCAGTTTCCGGTGTCGACAAGGGAATTCGTCGTCTCTCGGAGCTCAACGTTGGCCTGGCCATCTGCTTGATGCTCTACATCCTGGTTACCGGCCGCACCGCGTTCCTGTTTGACGCACTGGTGATGAACGTCGGTGAGTACGTCTCGAAGTTCCCGTCCATGACTATGGATACCTACGCGTTCTCCGGAGCGCAGGAATGGTTGAACTCCTGGACCCTGTTCTTCTGGGCTTGGTGGGTGGCCTGGGCACCGTTCGTCGGTTTGTTCCTGGCTCGCATTTCCCGTGGCCGTAGTCTGCGTCAGTTTGTCGTCGGCACGCTGACCATTCCATTCCTCTTCGTTCTGATGTGGGTATCGGTGTTCGGTAACTCGGCTCTGGACCTGGTTATCGGTGGCGATTCGGAGTTTGGGCAGACTGCATTGGATTACCCGGAGCGCGCCTTCTACCTTCTGCTAGAGCAGTACCCGGCACCGATGTTGGTGGCGGCAGTCGCCTCCCTGATCGGTCTGCTGCTCTACATCACCTCGGCTGACTCGGCAGCACTGGTGATGAGTAACTTCACTTCGAAGATCACCGACACACAGCAGGACGGTAAGAAGTGGACCCGTATTTTCTGGGCTGTCGTGGTCGGTGTGCTGACCATCGCGATGCTCTACGTCGGCGGTATTCCGACACTGCAGTCCGCGACGATTGTGATGGGCCTGCCGTTCGCCTTTGTCATCTATCTGGTGATGTATGGCCTCTTTAAGTCGCTGCGACTGGAGCTGCTGCAACAGGATTCGACACGTCGAGCCCTCCATGGGGCGATGTCGGGCCGCGCCGTAGATGGCGAACAGGGCGACTGGCGTAAGCGACTTGCCCGCTCCATGTCCTTCCCGGGCAAGAAGCCAGTCATGCGCTACCTCGACCGAGTGGTACAGCCCGCGCTTGAACAGGTGGCAGAAGCTATCAGGGATCGTGGCGGCGAAGTGACGCTGCACCGTGAACCAGCAGAAGAAGTTGGCATCGACCAGATTGACCTGCAGGTCGGTTTCGGCGAGGAGATGAGCTTCCGCTACCAGGTCTATCCGGTTGAACACTTGACGCCGTCTTTCGCTGGCCTGGTACACCTGGACAGTGATGCTGATATTTACTACTACCGTCTCGAGGTCTTCACGCTTACCGGCTCGCTCGGCTACGACGTCTATGGCTACACCCAAGAGCAGCTGATTTCCGACGTCCTCGACCTCTACGAACGGCACTTAGAGTTCCTGCATATGCAGTCTGATCTCCCGGGCACCTCAGATCTGTCCGATAATGCCGAACCTGTCCGCGAATGGTCTGATGACTACGCCAAGGAGGATTCCTAAATGACCTTTAAGCCTTCCACTACTGATAAGGCTCTCGCAACCGAGACCGCCAAATCTCACGAAGGGGCCGCCACGCTGTTTATCAACGGCACCTGGTCCGCTGCAGCCGCTGGCAATACTCGCACCATCGAGTGCCCGGCCGACGGCTCTTTCATCGCCGAGGTCGCAGAAGCAGACGCAACCGACACCGAGCGCGCCATCGCCGCCGCCGACGCTGCTTTCCGACGTACCGGAGAAGGTTCCTGGGCATCCTGGAGCACAGCTGAGCGCAGCAAGTTGGTACTCGATATCGGAGCTGCCATCAGGCAGCGCAAGGACGAATTTGCCTGGGCAGAGGCTATGGATACCGGCAAGCGCCTGCCTGAGGCGGCAGCCGATATGGATGACATCATTGCCTGCTTTGAGTACTTCGGGAAGCTCGCGGGCAATGATGCCGGTCGTCTCGTGGATGCGGATGACCCGTCCGTCGTCGCGCGTATTGTGCGTGAACCTGTTGGTGTCTGTGGCCTGATTACGCCGTGGAACTACCCACTGCTGCAGACCGCATGGAAGGTTGCACCGGCGCTGGCCACGGGCAATACCTTTGTGCTCAAGCCGGCGGAGCTGACTCCGCACACAGCAATTCTGCTCATGCACGTCATCGATGATCTGGGTGTTCCGGCAGGCGTTGCCAACCTCATTACCGGAGCCGGTGCCGAAGCGGGCGCACCGCTGTCCTCGCATCCGAAGGTGGACATGGTCTCCTTCACTGGCGGTCTTGTCACTGGCAAGATTATTGCTGGTGAAGCGGCTAAGTCTGTGAAGAAGGTCGCGCTTGAGCTCGGCGGCAAGAACCCGAACATCATCTTCGCCGACGCCGATTACGAAGCCGCTTTGGACAATGCCCTCAATGCTGCGTTCCTGCACTCCGGTCAGGTGTGCTCGGCGGGCGCTCGCTTGATTGTGGAGGAGTCCATCGCCGAGAAGTTTGTCGACGATCTGGTCGAGCGCGCCGGACACATCCAGCTCGGCGGTCCGCTCGACGAGAAGGCCGAGACCGGTGCGCTGATTTCGAAGCAGCACCTGGATAAGGTCGCGGCATACGTCGATCGGGCCCGTGAACAGGGCGCTCGCGTGCGCGTTGGCGGCGAGATTGCCACCGGCGCCACCGCTGACGGTTCCGCCTCGCTTGCCGACGGCTACTTCTACCTCCCAACCGTGATTGACCAGGTCACCCGCGAAATGGACTGCGTTCACGACGAAGCCTTTGGCCCGGTGGTGACGGTGGAGACCTTCACCACGGTTGACGAGGCCATCGAGATTGGCAACGACACCGAATATGGCCTGGCCGGTGCGGTGTGGACATCCAACCGCGAGGTTTCTGAGCGCGTTTCCCGCGGGCTGCGTCACGGCACCGTCTGGATTAATGACTTTGGCCCCTACCTGCCACAGGCCGAATGGGGTGGCTTCGGCCAGTCCGGTATTGGCCGCGAGCTGGGCCCGACCGGCCTGGAAGAGTACACCGAAGCCAAGCTGGTCTACGAGAACACGGCGCCGGCTGTTACCGGTTGGTTCGAGGATCGTCGTTAAATAACTCGGCACAAGCCCGAGCAAAAATACGGGAAAACGACCCATCAGCCGTTATACTCACCGATTGAAAAAAATCGACTCTGCGCACAACTGCGATAAAGGTTTGCAGTTGTGCGCAATTTGTTCTCTAAAGGACATCTGCCGTGAACGCTTCTACTAGCTCTGACATTGCCAGTTCTGCTGCTCCCCAGACCTTCACGCGGAGGCAGCATGCTATCGCCTGGGCGGTTCACGGGTTCACGCTGACCGGTTTGGTGTGGGCAACGCTGGCGGTAGTGGCGCTTCTCGACGGCAAGCCGGAATGGATGTGGCTCTGGCTGGGTATCGCGCTTGTCGTCGACGGTGTCGATGGCAACATGGCGCGTAAGCACCACATCAAGGAAGTCGTGCCCTGGTTTAACGGTGCGGTGGTGGACAATATTGTCGACCACCTCACGTGGACGGCCATTCCTGCAGCGTTCATGGTTATGTACCTGCCGCTGGGGCCACGTCCGCTGGCGATTTTCCTGGCCATCGTAGTGTTGGTCTCCTCGATGTTCTGTTATGCCAACGAAGCCGCCAAGTCTGGGGACTACTACTTTGTGGGCTTCCCGGCGGCGTGGAATATTGTGGCAGTCCTGCTATGGGTGTGGAATGCGCCGATGGCAGTGTGTATCGCCGCAATCGTTATCTTCAGCACAATGACGCTGGTACCGCTGCACTACACGCACCCGTTCCGCGTGCAACGCGGCAAGGTGGGCAACATTGCTGCAACGTTTGTCTGGATTGTCACGACAGGCCTGCTTATCGCAATTGTGACGAAAGCGGCGTCGTTAAGCCTGACGGTGAGCCATGCGATGGTGGCCGTCAACGTTGCCGCCGGTGCGTGGCTGATTGTCGGTGGTGTGCGTCGCTCGTTTACCGGCCGGTAGCGGCGGGCAGTTGGTGCAGGATTGTGTGGATGAGGCGGTCGCGTAGCCAGCGGATGAATTCGACGGCGAAGGCGCCCACGATCATGGCGATGACGAATGCGGTGACCCACACGGGATAGTCGCGGCCGTTGAACCAGAAATAGACATACGGCGAGATAAAAGTCACCAGTGTGACCAGCAGTCCCAGCATTCGGCGCCAGAATGAGCTGCCGGTGAACATCTCCACAATTCCCCAGGTGTAGGGGATTGCCGTGATGATGTCGATAGTCCAGAGCACCCAGACATTGCCGTGGAAGCCGGGGACAAAAACTACTGGTAGCGCGCGCAGAGATGAGTAAATCAGCACCACCAGATACGCGAGCACCTTGGGGTTGTAGAGCAGCCGCCAGATCAGGTTGCGCTCAATGAGGTTCGCCCCGACTTTGCGCAGCGCATGCAGATTTTTGCTCTCCATCACCAATGTGTTGGTGCCTTCGAGCAGGTACGCCAGCATTTTTTGCTGCTCATGCGTGCCATGTGCCCACGCGTGCACTAGCGCAGTCGGCGAGAGTGCAATGGGAACAAGCGGTTCGCCACGGCGCTTCAGTGCGTCGGGAACCTCCAGGATGTCGTCGTTGAGCTTGTCGACGGCCAGTGCTGGGCCCACCACGTGCACCAAGTCATCACCGAGGATTGCGCGCACCTTGTCCACGTCGCTTTTGGGAAGCGAGCTGAGCCACAGTAGCTGCCTGGAAGACACTGCCATGCGAAGCGCGGTGCCCAGCGCCTCGGCGGCATCATCGATGGCGTAAAAGTCCTGTGTGTTGGTGTGGGCGAGTGAACGCAAGCTGTCGATTATTACGGCATTTTTGGCGTTGAGCTCGCTGAGTCGAGCGACGCCGGAGATTTCGACGACCTGCTCCGCGTCGATGGCGAATGTCCGGGTAAAAGGCAGATCGATTATGGAGCGCAGCACAAGGAATCGCTGTACCGGGGTCATCGCGAAACTTTTTGCACTCACAACTTTCCACACTGCCACAAAGTGGAACTCGGAGTGGTGAATCCTTCCTGGACGACAGTGTTATATACGGTTCGGTCTGTCTAGTGGGGGGTGCGGTTATCCTGCAAAAACGCAATAAACCTGGACTTTTCTCTGCGTATAAAGTAGTTTCCTAAACACCAGATAGACAGGTCTGTCCACAAAACTTAGGAGAACTACTTTCATGCTCATCTCAGGACTAGCGCTGGGCGCCGTGCTCGGCTTTGTTATGCAGCGAGGACGTTTCTGCGTCACCGGTTTCCTGCGCGATATCTTCACTCAGCGCAGCTGGCGCGGCTTCGTCGCCTTGCTGATTGTTATTTCCGTCCACGCCATCGGCCTGGCCGCACTGACCAGCGCCGGCGTGATTACTCCCGAATACAACGAACTGGCACCGGTGGCCGTTATCGTCGGTGGCGTTATCTTCGGGCTGGGTATCGTCCTGGCCGGTGGCTGTGCCTCGGGTACCTGGTACCGCTCCGGTGAGGGCCTGATCGGCTCTTGGATCGCACTGGTCTTTTACGCCCTATCCGCTGCTGCTATGAAGACTGGCTTCCTGGGCGGCCTGCAGAATTCCCTGAAGGACCGCACCGTCGGCCTGACCAGCATTCATGCCTCTCTCGGCATTAGCATTTGGCCACTGGTCATCGCGCTGAGCGCCGTCACGGCATACTTCGCCGTCCGCTTCCTGCGCGAAGAATTCTCCGGCCCGCGCCCGGTAACTCTGGCACCGCGTAAGTCCGGTCTCGCGCACATCCTGGCTGAGAAGCCCTGGCACGTGTACGCCACCGCCGCCATCGTCGGTGTACTTGGCGTTATCGCATGGCCGCTGTCCGCAGCTACCGGCCGCAACGATGGCCTCGGCATCACCACTCCGTCCTCCAACCTCGCTAACTACGTTGTCACTGGTGACACCGAGCGTTTCGACTGGGGCGTCCTCCTCGTCCTCGGCATCCTCGTCGGTTCCTTCATCGCGGCCAAGGCCTCCGGTGAATTCCGTCTCCGCGTCCCGGACGCTACGCAGGGCGCTCGCTCCGTCGTCGGCGGCATCTTCATGGGTGTCGGCGCTGCGTGGGCCGGCGGCTGCACCGTCGGCAACGGCATGGTCCAGACTTCGCTGTTCAGCTACCAGGGTTGGCTCGCGCTGGCGTCCATCGCCGCAGGTGTCGCTATCGCCGCCAAGCTTTGGCTGAAGCCGTCCGCGCCTTCGCTTAGCGACGTCCCGAGCACCCCTTCCACCACCAACGACACGGCGGTATCGGCAACTGCTCCGGTCGCTTCGGCTGCTACTTCTCCTGTGTCCCTGCCGGGTAGCGAAGGTGCCGGTGCCGCTGGCACCGAGGCCTCCCCGCTGGCGGGTGCCTTTGCGGTCGCGCCGGTGGCGTTGCTCGACCGGAGCGTCGTAAAGCAAGAAGACGGCAAGCTTAAGCCACTGGGCGATGGGCGTTACGAGCTCGACACCGTCGGCGCGGTGTGCCCATTCCCGCTGATCGAGGCCAAGGACGCGATCAACAAGATTGAGATCGGCGAGGAGCTGGTGATCCCATTCGACTGCACCCAGGCCACGGATGCGATTCCGCGCTGGGCTGCGAAGGATGGCCACGAGGTCACCAACTTTGAGCAGACCGGTGAAGCTGGCTGGACGATTTCCGTCCGCCGCGGGCGATAAGCCCTGGTGAAGCTGGGGGAGCGTTGTTAGGGTGAGGGCATAGATTGATTGACATCAACAACAAAGGAGCTCAACCATGGCAAAGAATATTCGACCACTAGATGCTCTCGTAGCCGCGGGTGCCGCCAGCGTCCTTGTGCTGGCCGGTTGCTCCTCCGATGATTCGGCTAGTACTGAGGCAAGCAGCACTGTTAGCGAAACCAGCTCTTCCGTGTCGGCCACCAGCTCTGAGGGGCATGACGACATGGATGATATGGACGATGCCGATGAGCATGGCGGTCATGGTGACCATGGTGATGACGCGATGGCCGGCCATGACCATCCGGCCGATGGTGGTCCGGCTCCAGAGGGAATGATTGCGGCGGACAACGCGAAGTTCCCGGTCGGCAGTGAAGTGCAGGTTCTCGCCGATCACATGCCGGGCATGAAGGGTGCAGAAGGCAAGGTTGTTGGTGTTTTCAACACCACTACCTACTCCGTTTCCTACACCCCGACCGATGGCAGTGAGCCGGTGAAGGACCACCGCTGGGTCGTTCATGAGGAGCTGGAGAACCCAGGCGAAGCACCGCTTGCCGACGGCTCCGAGATCACCATCAACGCCGAGCATATGGCGGGCATGAAGGGGGCCAAGGGCACTGTTGACTACTCCACCCAGGAGCCGGTGTACATGGTCGACATTGACGATGATGGTATGACCATGAAGAACCACAAGTGGGTTACTGAAAGCGAGCTTGCTCCGGAGGACTAGCAGGCTGTCTGGACGGTCTTTCCGGATAGCTTTCTCTCTTCTCCCGCTCAATCCGCTCCGACTCAAAATCGCCCAGCCACTTCACGACACCTATGTCACCTCATGCCGCCTCCACAGCTGGTACGAGGTGACGCCTGTGTCGTGAAGTGGCCCAGAGGGGGGGCGGAGCGAAGTGCCCTGGGGAAACAGGCCACTGCCCAGCTACAGATCCAAATCCAACGACGCACCTGGGATGGCGTCCAGCAGCCGCTGGGTGTATTCCTTCTCCGGGTGGTCGAAGAGATCGTCGGTCGGACGGTGTTCAACCATCTTGCCGTGCTCCATCACGATGACCTCATCAGCCACCTGCCGCACCACAGCGAGGTCGTGCGTAATAAAGAGGTAGGCCAAATCCATCTCTTCCTGCAGCTCAGCGAGTAGTTCGAGCACCTGAGCCTGCACCACCACGTCGAGGGCCGATACTGCCTCGTCACAGACCACAACCTCAGGGTTCAGGGCCAGCGCACGCGCAATCGCCACACGCTGACGCTGACCACCCGACAGCTCACCGGGGAAGCGGCGCCCCATCTCCGCGGGAAGTGCGACGCGGTCGAGAAGCTCGAATACGCGCTGCTCACGCTCCTTCTTGGTGCCAATCTTGTGAATCCGCAGCGGCTCCTCGATGGAGGAATGCACCGTGCGCATCGGGTCCAGCGTCGCATACGGGTTCTGGAAAATCGGCTGAATGCGACGCCGCAGCTCCAGCTCCTCTTTACGACTCCGGCCCTGGACGCGTTTGCCGTCGAAAAGCACTTCGCCTTCGGTCGGATCGAGCAGCCCCAGCGCCATGTTGGCGACAGTGGACTTGCCCGAACCGGATTCGCCCACGATTCCGATGGTGCGACCGCGACGCAGCGTAAAGCTGATGTCATCGACGGCGCGGAAGGAATCCTTGCGCCACGGACGGTCGCCGCGGATGGCAAAGTCGCGCACCAAGTTCTTCGCGACCAGAATCTCCTTCTGGTCCGCATCCGATGTCGTCGGCGCCGCCACCACGCGATCACCGCGCCGGGCAGCCAGCGATGGAGCCGCCGCGATTAGCTGCTTGGTGTATGGATGCTGCGGGCGGGTGAGAACTTGCAGGGCAGGGCCGGTCTCCACGACACGTCCTGCTTGCATAACGACGAGTCGGTCAGCGCGCTCGGCAGCCAAACCGAGGTCATGAGTAATCAGCACCACGGACGTGCCGAGTTCGCTAGTGAGCTTGTCGAGGTGGTCGAGGATCTTCTTCGCCACGGTCACGTCGAGTGCGGAAGTGGGCTCATCGGCAATCAGTAGCTTTGGGTGCGCGGCCAAGCCCATCGCGATAAGTGCGCGCTGGCGCATACCACCGGAGAACTCATGCGGATATTGGTCGATGCGCTTTTTAGCATTCGGCAGGCCGGCCTGTTCCAGCAGCTCAATCGACTTTTTGTGGGCCTCAGAGCCAGTGGCGATGTTGTTAGCGCGCAGCGCCTCCTTAATCTGGGAACCGACGGTCCACACCGGATTGAGATTGGTCATCGGATCCTGGGGGACCAGGCCGATGCCGTTGCCACGGATGCTAACAAACTCGCGGTCGGTCAGGTGTGTGATGTCACGGCCATCGAAGGTGATGGTGCCACCGGTGACTTCACCATCACCGGGCAACAGCCCCAGCGCGGCGTGGACAGTGGTGGACTTACCCGAGCCGGACTCGCCGACAATGGCGACCGTCTCACCGGGGAAAACCTCCAGGTCGACGTCATGCACCACATCGGTCAACGATTTACTGCGGCGGCCGGACGCTGTGGTCGTCGGAAAGCCAATGCAGACATCCTTCAAGGTGAGAATGGGCGCTGCGGAAGTATTGGTGTCGGTGCTCATCGACGACGCTCCTTCGGGTCGAGAGAATCCTTCAAAGCGTCACCCATGAGGATGAAGCCGAGAACGGTAATCGCCAGGGCGAGTGCTGGCCAGAACAGGTTGGACGGGGCCTGGCGGAGCACCTGCTGTGCGACAGAGATGTCGTTGCCCCAGGAAACGGTGGTCGTCGGCAAGCCAATGCCCAAGTAGGACAGCGTGGCCTCGGCGACGATGTAAATACCCAGTGAGGTCGTGGCCATGACGATGACAGGGGCGAGGCAGTTCGGCAGCACATGGCGGAAGAGAATGCCAGTGCTGGACAGACCGAGCGCCTTGGAGGCGGTGACGTATTCCTCGTTTTTCACTGAGATCACCGAGGAGCGCACCACGCGCGCCATCTGCGGCCAGCCGAAAGCGGCGAGCACGAAGACCACGGACCAGATGGTGCGTTCGGTAAACAGCTGCATCAGCACGATGCCGGCGAGAATCAGGGGGATGGCAAAGAACATGTCCGTGATGCGGGAGAGCACCGCGTCGACCCAACCGCCGAGATAGCCAGCGATGGCACCGAGGATGATGCCCACCACGGTCACGGCCAGGGTGACGCCGATGCCGACGATGACCGAGGCGCGGGCACCGTAGATGACACGGGCGTAGACGTCGTAGCCCTGCTGAGTGAAGCCCATCGGGTGGCCGTCGCGGGCTGGGGCCAGCGAGTCACGCAGGTTTGCCGCCGTCGGGTCCACAGAGGTGAACAGCGACGGGAATGCGGCCACTGCGATGGAGAGCAAAATAATGAATGCGGAAACCCAGAACAGTGGGCGGTAACGCAGGTTCTGCCAGGCCGAACCCCAGAGCCCCAGTGGCGGGGTATCCGGCAACTGCTTGTGGTCGGGGTTCGTCGCCGGGTTTGGTGCCTGCGCGGTGCCGGTATGCGCGGCGTTGGACTGCTTTTCTGGCTGAGTCGAATCTAACTGCGTCGAATCTGGCTTAGGCATAACGAATCCTCGGATCCAGGACTGCGTAGAGCAAGTCGATGAGCAAGTTGGCGAACATGTAAATAACCACCAGGATGGTCACGATGCTGACCACGGTGGGAGCTTCACCAATCTGGACGGCGTGGAAGATCAGGCCACCGATACCTGGCACGTTGAAGATGCCCTCGGTGACAATTGCGCCGCCCATCAGAGCCGCGAGATCAGCGCCGATGAAGGTCACAACGGGAATTAGCGAGTTGCGCAAGATGTGGCGGCGGGTGACTTCAGAGGTTGGCAAGCCCTTGGCGCGGGCAGTGCGTACGAAGTCAGCATGGCGTGCCGACGAGACCTCGGAACGCGTCAGTCGCAGAACATAAGCAACCGAGACGAGACCCAGCACGAATGCCGGCAGCAGCAGGGAGGTAAAGGAGGCATCGCTACCAACGGTGGGGGAGACAATCTCCCAGCGCACACCGAAGAGGTAGCGGGCCACGAAGCCGAGCACGAAGGTCGGAGTTGCGATAACCAGCAGGGACATCACCAGAACGGTGGAGTCGAAGAAGCCGCCCTTGCGCATACCGGCAATAACGCCGAGGCCGATACCGAAAATGGCCTCAATGGCAACGGCCATCAGAGCCAGGCGAATTGTAATAGGGAAGGCCAGCGCGATTTCCTCGCCGACCGAGCGACCGGAGAAGGTCTCGCCCATATCCAGGGTGAACAGGCCCTTGAGGTACTCCCAGTACTGGACGAGGAAAGGCTCATCCAGGTGGTAGTGGGCGCGCAGTGCTGCGACCTGCTCCGGTGGCAGCTGCTTATCGCCAGCCAGTGCAGCGATGGGGTCGCCTGGCATGGCGAAGACCATTGCATAAATCAGCAGTGTGGCACCGAAGAATACCGGCACCATCTGCAGGAGTCTCTTTCCGATATACCAACCCATGGTGCTAGTCCTTCTCAATCATCGGGTAGTCCAAGATGCCGTCCCACATCACTACGGCATTGCGCAGCTTCGGGTTCCACGCCACCGAAGCATTGGGGTACCACAGCGGAATCGCTGGCAGGTCCTCCATCAGCACAGACTGAGCCTTGACATAAATTGGCTTGGCATCGTCTGCGCTCTTTGCCGAGGCCGCCTCCTGAATCAGCTTGTCGAACTCCGGATTGGAGTAGTGGTTGTCATTCGAGGAACCACCGGTGACGAACTGCGGGATCATGTAGTTGGCCACAGATGGGTAGTCAGCTGCCCAGCCAGTGCGGTAGCCGCTGGTGATGGTCTCGTTGGAGATTTCATCGCGCAGCTGCTTGAAGGTCGGGTAGGCCTTGCCGTGGGAATCGATGCCGAGGGTCTCGCCAATCATGTTGGTCACCGCTTCGACCCACTGCTGGTGTCCGCCGTCGGCGTTGTAGGCGATGTCGAACGAGCCGGTAAACGGCGCAATTTTGTTGGCTTCGGCCCACAGTTGGCGGGCCTTCTTCGGGTTGTATTCCAGCACCTCTTGGCCAGGTACGTTCGGGTCAAGGTCGCCGAGCGTCAACGAGCTGAACTCGCGCGCCGGGGTGCGGGTGTCGAAGAAAATCTTCTCAGTGATTAGTTTCCGGTCAATCGCCATGGAAATCGCTTGACGACGAAGCTTGCCCTCTTCACCCGAAAAACCTGGCAGATTTCGCGGAATTGCGAAGTACTGCGAAGAGGAGGTCGGGACGTTTGCGCTGGAGTCGGGGAAGTCGGTTTGGAAGCTGGCGAGAGCCGTTGGTGGAATTGTGCGTGGCAGCGTGTCCAGGCGGCCGGCCTGGAGGTCTGCATATGCGGTGTCCACGTCCGAGTAGAAGCGGTATACCAGGCCGTTGTTACGGGCCTTGTGCTCACCGGCGAAGTCATCATTGCGAACCACAGTTAGCTGGTTGTTGTGCAGCCAAGCGCGGCCTTCGGCCATCTTGTACGGTCCATTGCCGATTGGGTGTTCACCGAAAGCCTTCTTGTCTTCGAACGCGGCCTTCGGCAGCGGCATAAACGCGACATAGCCGAGGCTGAGCGGGAAGGAAGAATCTGGGTTGGTCAGATCCACGGTGAACCTCAGGTCATCGACCTTTTTCAGGCCGGAGAGTGTTTTCTCCGTGGCCTTTTCTCCCGAAACAGCATCAAAACCCTGCACGTTGGCGAAGAAGGACTGCTGCTTCTGCAGGTTCGGTCCGTAGGCAGCGTAATTCCAGGCATCGATGTAGCTCTGCGCGGTGACTGGTTCGCCGTTGTGGAAGGTCCAGCCCGGTTTCAGCGTGATGTCGAAATGGGTCGAGTCCTCGTTGGGCTTAATTTCTGCCGCATGATCCAGGATCATCGAGCCGTCGGTGTCGTAGCGCACCAGACCCGAGTAGAGCATGCGGAGGATATCGCCACCACCGGTTTCATTGGTGTCAGTGGTGTACAGCGGCGACTGCGGTTCCGAGTTCTGGACCACAATGAACCCCGCGCCGACCTGTTGCTGGTCAGTGCTGCAGGCAGCGAGCGCGCTTCCTGGCAAGGCGATTACCAGCAAAGCCGCCAGGATCTGGCGGACATGCAGCGTGAACTTTCCTTTTCCGCTGAGCGTTGTTGCGTGCAGTTTTGTGGCACGGGACTTCTCTCGCTGTCGGAGCTTCCGCCGGAGTTTCTGCCGGGTGTGGAAGGGGCCGGAGGCAACGGGTCTATGCATCGCGAGCCTTTCTAGATTCTGCCAGATAGGCGATATGAATTTGGCGATCGGCTCACTCCAAATGACTTAGATACCCACCTCCCACCTGCATAAGCAATGGTGGTGGTGACAACTTGGGTGTGGTGGACTCTAAGGTTTGGATACGACCGTTCAATACAGTCTCTAACCATACAAGTCCAAAAAACATATGAGTATTAATCAGGCGAATCATCCCTTATTTGACGGTGTCTTTTACCCTCGATTGGGGAGTTAATCCTGTGCAGTGGTGCAACGTTGTAACATTCTGGCACCCCCGCAGGGGTTGCCCTTTGGTTCTCCGCGCCGCTGGCACTCAGTCAGGGCCCTACCCGCGTTGGGCCCGTCCGCGGGCCCCATCCGCGACTTCACGACAGCTATGTCACCTCATGCCACCTCCACAGTTGGCACGAGGTGACACCCGTGTCGTGAAGTGGGTTTTGGAAGAGGAAGTGGACTTTGAAGGAGGCGGAGAGACAGCGCATTAAGTCCCGCAGTACGAGTGGAAAGCACCCAACTCCCGCGGTGCCGGCTCCGTGAACCCCGCTGGGACGTCTTGCGACTCAAAGGGGTTGGTTACCGCCTCCAGCAGGTGCCGGTAGTCGGTCAGATCCCCCGCCCCTGCCGCCGCTAACGCTTCCGTGACCAGGTGGTTTCGCGGAATATACAGCGGATTCGTTTCCTCCATAAGTGTCAGGGCCGTCGTCTGGTCGATTCCCAGCTCTTCCCGCGTCTGCTTCCACAACTGTCCCCACTCAGCCGCGGCGGCGGGGAACGCAGGATCAGCGGTCAGTCTGGTCAGCGCGGTCAGCGCAGTGAAATCCTGCCCATCATCGCTGGCAAGAACCTCAATCAGCGCCCGATGAGCATTCGTGTGGTCGAGCCCAAACTTCGCCAGCAACGCCTGCCACTGCTGTACCAAGGGGGTGGCCAGCGGGTCGTCGTAAAGCGAGGGGAGAATCCCCAACTTGGGCAGCCACCTGCGGCTGAGCGCATCGGTGAACTCGTCGGCGAATTCGCCCAGGAGGTCGCGGGCGCGTGCGAGGGCTTCCTCCGGGGTGCCTGCGAAATGCGGTAGCAAAGTCTCCGCAAGCTTCGACATGTTCCACCCGGCAATCGTCGGCTGCGCGCCGAACGCGTATCGACCGCCTCGATCAATGCTGCTAAACACCGCCCGCGGATCGTGCGCATCCAGAAACGCACACGGCCCAAAGTCGATGGTCTCGCCCGCGATGCTGGCATTGTCGGTGTTCATCACGCCGTGAACAAAACCGCAGGCCAACCACGCCGCAACGAGATTGGCTTGCCGCTTGACGACGTCCCGGAGAACCGACTCCGCCGAACCTTCGTAGACGTGCCGCTGCGCGGCGAACTCGATGAGCCGATCCATGATTCCGGTGTCCGTTCCGGAGCGAGCGACCAGCTCGAACGTGCCAACTCGCAGGTGGCTGGATGCTACGCGCACGACGATGCCACCCGGTTGAAGTTCGGTGGTGGGGTCGGTGTTGTCGAATGGGGTTTGCGAGCCGCGGTAAATCTCTTCGCCAGTTTTGATGACCGCCAGCGCGCGGGTGGTGGGGATGCCGAGTGCATACATGGCTTCGCTGATGAGGTACTCCCGCAGGGCGGAGGTCAGCGTGGCTTTGCCGTCACCGCCACGGGAGAAGGGCGTGGGGCCGGTGCCTTTCGCCTGAATCTCGTAGGCCTGGGTGTTGTCGCTGTGGGTTGTCTCTTTGGGGCAGTCGGGCTGGTTAGGCGGACAGTGCAGCCCAGTCAGCCCCGGTTCAGCCTCAACTGTGGCAAGCAAGAGCGCGCGACCATCACCGAGTAGGCCTGCGAAATTGCCGAACTGGTGGCCGGCATAGGCCGTGGCCATCGGGGTGGTGTATGCGCCGGGTGGGGTATCGGTTTCCTTGCCGACTCCGCGGCCAGTGAGGAACTTCAGGCCAGCGTCTGACCGGAGCCACTGTGGGGAGAGGCCGAGTTGGGTCGCGAGCTCGTCGTTAAGCATGACCAGCTGCGGCGATGGGGCGTCAAACCCCTGCTGGTCGATAGCGAGTTCAGGCAGTGCGGTGGGCAGATCAGCGACGTTTCTAGCCATGTGCGCAGTTTAACGGGTAGGCCGAATTGGGGTTGGCGCGCTGGTGCGTTCAGCGGTGCTACGTACGTTGACGTGGCCTCGAAGGCGGAAAACCCCGGTTGCTGGAACAATTCCAGCAACCGGGGTGCGCTCGGGGTAGCCCTACTTCTTCAGGGACTCCGGAGCGTTGAAGCGCTCGCCGTGCTTAGCGGCCAGCTCTTCGGCGCGCTCGACGAAGCCTGCGACACCGCGGCGCTCCGGGTGAGCTGCGGCCGGGTCGACAACAGTGGCGCCGTCGTAGTTCTTAATGAACTGGCGAGTACCACCGGTCCAGGCCGGGTAGCCGATACCGAAGATGGAGCCGATGTTGCCGTCGGCGTCGTGAAGCAGAACGCCCTCGTCGACGCACTTCTGAGTCTCGATGGCCTCGATGAAGAGCATGCGGTCAACCAGCTCCTGCAGGTCGGTGTCCTCCGGAGCGATCGGGGTGATGTTCAGCTCTTCGCGGAGCTCGTTGAACAGGCCCGGCCAGAGACCGGAGCGCTTGCCGTCGACGTACTCGTAAAAGCCCTTGCCCTCGAGCTTGCCCGGGCGCTCGAACTTGTGCAGCATGGCCTCGACCAGAGCCGGTACGCCGCCCTCGTCCAGGGTCTGGCCTGCAGCCTCGGCGGCAGCGCGGGTCTCGCCAGCGATCTTCTCCATGAGTTTGAGGTTCAGCTCGTCGGCAAGCTGGAGCTGCGGTGCCGGGTAACCAGCCTGGCGACCAGCGGCCTCGATGATGGCCGGGTCGTAGCCCTCAGCGACCATGCGCAGGGCCTCGTTGATGACGGTGCCGATGACGCGGGAGGTGTAGAAACCGCGGGAGTCGGTGACAACAATCGGGATCTTGCGGATTGCAACAGCGAAGTCCAGCGAAGCGGCGAGGATTGCCGGGTCGGTGTTGTCGCCGGAGATGATCTCAATCAGCTGCATCTTGTCCACCGGGGAGAAGAAGTGCAGGCCGATGAAGTCCTTCTCACGCTTGACGTGGGAAGCCAGCTCGGTAATCGGCAGGGTGGAGGTGTTGGAGCCCAGGATGCAGGTCTCCGGAACTGCGGCCTCGATCTCGGCGTGAACCTTGTGCTTGAGGTCGGTGTTCTCGAAGACGGCCTCAATGACCAGGTCGACGTCGGCCAGGTCGTCGTAGGACTCGGTCGGCTTGATGCGGTTCAGCAGTGCTGCGGACTTCTCCTCAGTGGTGCGACCGCGCTTGAGAGCCTTCGCCTCCAGGCCCTCGGAGTAGGACTTGCCGCGCTCGGCGTTCTCCAGGGAAATGTCCTTCAGGACAACTTCCATGCCAGCCTTTGCACACACGTAGGCGATACCTGCGCCCATCATGCCGGCGCCAACAACGGCCACCTTCTTAAACTCACGCTTCGGGTACGGGGTGCCGTCAGCCTGCAGCGGACGGGAGCCGCCGCCCTGAGCGTGATTGAGGTCGAAGAAGAACGCCTGCATCATGTTCTTCGACTGAGTGCCGGTGACCAGCTCGGTGAAGTAGCGGGACTCGACACGCAGTGCGGTGTCGATGTCGACTTGAGAGCCCTCGATGGCAGCCTGCATCGCAAGGCGCGGAGCCTTCATCGGGGAGCCCTTGAGCTGCTTGGTCAGGTTTGCCGGGAAGGACGGCAGGTTCATTGCGAACTTAGGAGTCTTCGGGTCGCCACCCGGAATCTTGAAGCCCTTCTCATCCCACGGCTGTGCGGCCTTGGCATCTTCGCTGGTCAGCCATGCGCGAGCAGTGTCAATGAGCTTCTCCGGGGCAACAACCTCGTCAACGAGGCCAGCTGCGAGGGCCTTGCCCGGGTTCATCTGCGCGCCGGTCAGAATGACCTTCATCAGCGCGTCCTGAATGCCCAGCATGCGAACGACGCGGGAGACACCGCCGCCGCCCGGCAGGAGGCCGAGGGTGACCTCTGGCAGGCCAATCTTGGAACCGTGGGCATCGGCAGCAACGCGGTGGTTAGCAGCCAGCGCGACCTCGAGGCCGCCGCCCAATGCTGCGCCGTTGATGGCGGCAACAATCGGCACCGGGAGCTTCTCCAGGCGACGCAGAGAGGCCTTCATATCCTCGACCATGTTGAACATGTCAGCTGCATCGTCTTCAGTGGCCTTGGACATCTGCTTGATGTCGCCACCTGCGAAGAAAGTCTTCTTCGCAGAGGTGATGATGATGCCTTTGATGGAGGTCTCAGAGCCGTCGCCAATTTCGTTTTCCAGGCGCTCCACGGTGGCGCGGATGTCGTCCTGGAAAGTCTTGTTCATGGTGTTGACCGGCGCATTCGGGTCATCCATGGTGAGGGTGACGATTCCGGCGTCGTCCTGATCCCACCGGAACATGTTATCTGTGCTCATAAATCAGTCAGTCCTTTGTGGTTATCGCGGTGTGACCGCGGTAATTGTCGCTGTGAGTTTCGTTCCGGTTTGCTTTAGACGCGCTCGATGATGGTTGCAACACCCATGCCGCCAGCCACGCAGAGCGAGATGAGAGCGTAACGGCCACCGGTGCGGTGCAGCTCGTCGATTGCGGCGCCGGTGATCATGGCACCGGTTGCACCCAGCGGGTGACCCATGGCCATTGCGCCACCGTTGATGTTGAGCTTGTCGTAGTCGATGCCCAGGTTCTGCTGGGCATGCTTGACGACGGCGGCAAACGCCTCGTTGATTTCCCAGACGTCGATATCGTCGACGGTCAGGTTGGCCTTGGCCAGTGCCTCGCGGACAGCCGGCTCGATACCGGTGAGCATGATGGTCGGCTCGACACCATTGACGGCGGTGGCGACAACGCGTGCGCGTGGGGTCAGACCCATGTCTGCGCCGGCCTTCTCAGAACCAACCAGGGTCAATGCAGCGCCGTCGACGATGCCGGAGGAGTTACCTGCGTGGTGGACGTGGTTGATGCGCTCGAGCTGCGGGTACTTCTTCAGTGCAACTGCGTCGAAGCCACCCTGCTCACCCATCATGGTGAAGGCTGCGCGCAGGCCGGAGAGGGACTCTGCGGAGACGCCTTCGCGGATGGTCTCATCGCGGTCGAGGATGGTCAGACCGTTAGCGTCCTTGACTGGGACAACGGAGCGGTCGAAGCGGCCCTCGGACCATGCCTTTGCGGCACGGGCGTGGGAGAGTGCTGCCATTTCGTCGAGGGACTCGCGGTCAAAGCCGTCAAGTGATGCAATCAGGTCAGCGGAGATACCCTGCGGGACGAAGTCAGTTGCGAACGAGACCTGTGCATCCATTGCCATTGCGCCGCCGTCGGACATCATTGGCACGCGGGACATGGACTCGACGCCACCGGCGAGGACGAGCTCGTCCATGCCGGAGCGGACCTTCTGAGCAGCCAAGTTGATGGCTGAGAGGCCCGAAGCGCAGAAGCGGTTGATCTGGACACCGCCGGTGCGGTACGGCAGACCTGCGGTGAGTGCTGCGGTGCGGGCAATGTCCGCACCCTGGTCGCCGACCGGGCTGACGCAGCCAACGATGAGGTCGCTGATGCGTTCTTCATCCAGCTCCGGGAAGCGGTTGCGAATTTCGTCGATGAGGCCGACGAGAAGTGATACCGGGCGTACCTCGTGGAGGGAGCCGTCCTTCTTGCCCTTGCCGCGCGGGGTGCGAATTGCCTCGTAGATGAAGGCCTCGCCGCCCGGCTGAATGGTGGCGGAAGTCATGTGTTTTTACCTCACAGATTCGTCGTAAAGTGTCGTGCGTCACTCTATAACGAATGCCGGATTGCCGGGGGTAATTTGAGGGGTACTGGGGAGAAAGTTAGCTCGTCGCACCTGTCTACCTGCGGTTATGGGAGAAACCGGGGGTAATTACATAAGTAGTTTGGGGCGTGGAGTCGCGGAAGTGAGGCGGTAACGGTCTGCTATGTGAAGGCCTAACCGTTACGCCCGCCCAGCTGCCACTCCGTCAGCCCCTCCAGCCCTCGCAAACGTCCGCCCGCAACCATCATGCCGCCTCTCCATCATCCTCGGCGAACCCCAAGTTCTGATAGCGTTCGACAAAGGCCTGGATGCGCTGCAGCACCCGCGTCTTGACCTTTTCACGCTCATTACCTGGGGTAAACCGCGACATTGGTGGAAGAACTCGAACAATTCCGGTGCCAAGCGTGCTGACAATGCCGGTGGTCAGCGCCTCTTCAATGAAAGATTGCGCAGTGGGCATCCGCAGTCTTTCTTCCGTGATGATCGCATTGAGTTCTTCCGTGCGTTTGGTCCTGATGAACTCCTCCCACTGCTCATCAACGGGCTGTGTCAGGCTCACGGTGCTGACGAACTCTTCAATCAGGTCGCGCTTGTTCCGCAGCGATGGGCTGGAGTTTGCAGCACGAGAAATCTGGGCACGAATTTCTTCTCTCTCGTCGCTGCCGTGGGTTTCACGGTATTGCTCGACGAGCATGAGAATGTAGTCGACATTGATCTCGACCTGCTTGATTAGCTCCATCTCGAAGACGACATCGTCATTGATGGACTCCCGGTCCCCGTCGCTTTCAGTACGGAATTCCGCAAAAAGGTCGAGGTAGATACTGCGGTAATCCTGCTCCTGGCGCGGCGTCAACAGCGCGTCAACAGCGAATTGGTCGAAGGAAGTCAGGATGTTTTGGACACGCAGAATCGCGCCGAAGAGCTTGATGAACTCCTTCTTCGCCTTCTCGCCAACAATGACCTTATCCAGCGGGTATTCCTGGAGCAGTCGCTTCACTAGCTTGGCATATTCGGCAAAGTACTCAGCGTAGGGCTTAAGCAGTACCACGCTTTGCGCCTTGGTATCGCCGAAGAGCCGCAGCGCCTGATTTGTGGCGTCTTCGAGGTCTCGGAAGCAGACAATGTTGCCGTACGTCTTGACGGAATTGAGGATTCGGTTGGTACGCGAGAATGCCTGAATCAACCCGTGGTATTTCAGGTTCTTGTCCACGAACAGCGTGTTCAAGGTAGTGGCGTCGAATCCGGTGAGGAACATGTTGACCACGATGGTCATATCGACTTCCCTGTTCTTCATTCGCAGGGAGAGGTCTTTGTAGTAGTTCTGGAATTTCTCGGCGGAGGTGTCGTAGTTGGTCTTGAAATACCCGTTGTAGTCGGCAATCGCCGCTTCCAGGTAATCGCGCGCAACCTTGGGTAGCTGCTCGGGCTCCATGCCTTCTTCACGGAGCAGGCCTGCCTCGTCGGCCACGGCAGTAGCTGCCGCATCGCTTTTCTTTTCGCTTGACGACGGAATCGTCGGTGACTCATCCTTTTCGGCCTCATTTGGTGCGAATGAGTAAATCATGGCAATCTTCAGGCGCTCTGCTTCTGGCAGTGATACTTGCGCTTCTTTGAAGAGGTTGTAGTAAGTGTAGGCAGCCTCAACAGAAGCGGTGGCGAAGATAGCGTTGAAGCCACGAACTCGTTGTTCTTTCTTTATTTCCTTAATCCGACCGCGGTGCCGGGCCTTTGCTGAGGCGGATACGTTCTCGACAACGCGGTGTTCGTAGAAGGTTTCCCGCTTTGTTTTCTGAGCGAAGTGTTCGAGCGTGTAGTCGACGACGTTTTTCAGGCGTGGCTCCGCCAGGAGTGCGCCTTCGGTGTCGATGCCTGCGACTTCCTTGTCCTTAACGCTTCCAACCGAGATGGTGTTGACGTAGTCAATCCGGAAGGGCAGGACATTCTTATCGTTGATGGCGTCAACGATGGTGTAGGAGTGGAGTCGTTTGCCGAAAGCCTGCTCGGTGGTTTTGAGGTTGGCTTTGGTTCCGCTGGTGGAGTTGTCGGCGAAGATGGGCGTTCCGGTGAAACCGAAGAGGTTGTATTTCTTGAACGCCTTCGTGATGGCAGTGTGCATGTCACCGAATTGGGAGCGGTGGCATTCGTCGAAGATGATGACCACGTGCTTGCCGTAGACATCGTGGTGTTTGTTGCCTGCGATGAAGTTCGACAGCTTCTGAATTGTGGTGATGATGATGGATGCGTCGTCGTCTTCCAGCTGCTTCTTCAGCACGGCGGTCGAGGTGTTGGAGTTCGCAGCGCCCTTTTGGAAGCGGTCGTACTCACGCATGGTTTGGTAGTCGAGGTCTTTACGGTCGACGACGAAGAGAACCTTATCTACATGCGAAAGTTTGCTAGCCAGCTGTGCGGCTTTGAATGAGGTGAGGGTTTTCCCCGAACCGGTTGTGTGCCAGATGTAGCCGCCAGCCTCCGTGGTGCCAAGGCGTTCACGATAGTTATTGGAAATCTCAACTCGTTGCAGAATCTTCTCAGCGGCGACGATCTGGTATGGGCGCATCACCAGTAGTTCTTCCGCAGCAGTGAAGACGCAGAACTTAGTCAGAATATTGAGAAGCGAGTGCTTGGACAGAAATGTCTTAGTGAAGCCAACAAGATCCCGGATGGGTTTGTTGTTTGCGTCAGCCCACCACGATGTGAATTCAAAGCTCTTAGCACCGCGCGCCGGGCGGCCTTTTCCTCCCGTTTCTTTGATGTGTAGTTCACGGGTGGTGTTGGAGTAGTACTTTGTCAGCGTGCCGTTGCTGATGACGAACAGCTGCACATAATCGAACAAACCATCACCAGACCAGAAAGAGTCGCGCTGGTAGCGCCTGATCTGGTTAAAGGCTTCACGCAGATCTACGCCACGGCGCTTGAGCTCGATGTGCACCATGGGAAGGCCATTGACCAGAATGGTGACGTCATAACGATTGGAGTGTTTCGCACCGCCTTCGCCCTTTTCCACCTCGTACTGGTTAATGACCTGCAGCTGGTTGTTATGGACATTTGCTTTATCCAGCAGTCGGATGTTTTTGCTCGTGCCGTCGTCACGCGTAAGAACCTGAATGTGGTCTTCGTGGATGCGACGGGTCTTTTCCTTGATTCCGTCGTTGGCGCTGGTGACGCAGGTGCGATAGAACCGTTCCCATTCCGCGTCGCTAAACGTGACGTGGTTGAGAGTTTCGAGTTGACGGCGCAGGTTGGCAACGAGGTCTGCTTCGCTGTGGATGGGCAGGTAGTCGTAGGCCTGCGACTGGAGGATGTTGATGAGTTCCTGCTCCAGTTGTGCCTCGGTTTGGTAGTCCTCCGAGGTGCGCTCCTCGGCCTGGTATTCCGCGACGACCGTGCTCTGCTCACCGACAGCAATTGGGTCGTACTTGGTTACTCGTCGCTTGCCGACGCCGTCCTGATTCATACAGCCTGCCCTATCCATCGAGTCGATGCCAATAAAGAAAGCGAGTGCTTAACCTAGTAACCTACAGGCGAACGAGAAAGACCAAACAAAGCGTGACGAGGAAACGTCTTGAGAGGCACCAAAAACACCCCCCATGGGGGTAGTTGCAGTTGAAGGTATGTCCGTCCCCGGCTAAATTGATGACATCACGAGTAGCCGACCTTTCTGTATAGAGAGGCGGCTACTCTTTTTTTATGCAAACTGACCAGTATAACTCGTATCGTAAAAGCAAATACAAGAAAAAGTCTTTTGATTTAAATTCGCAGATAACCAAGCTGTCGTCACATGGATTGTTAATTGACGATATGGAAACTGCAAAAAAATTCCTCCAAAATTGCAGCTATTTTCGATTCTCAGGATATGCTTATTATTTTAAGGACGGCGGCGAGTTCCATCCTGGTGTAAAGTTCTCCGATATAATTAATCTTTATGAGTTTGATGACGAAGTAAGAAAAAAATTAATTGAGGCGCTCCGAATAATCGAAATATGGATGAGGGGACAAATAGGGAATCGCTTGGGGGCCCATGACCCCTTCGCCCATCGATTGCCGACTATGCTTAGGAGAGAAAGAACGGTTTGGACTGCAGCGCCTACTTCTATCAGGATGTCATATCATGCGGAGTGGTTGGCTGACTATACCCGTGAAGAGAAAAGAAGTCAGGGGGATTTTGTCAGTCATTTTAGAAAGAAGTATGGTCCGCATTTGCCTGTATGGGCGGCGACTGAGATTATGTCGTTTGGGAATCTCAGTCGACTTTTTCCACAACTTCCCGAAGAGGATTGCTCTCTTATTGCAATGAGAGCTGGTTTGGTGAGCGAAAGAGGCAAGGGTGATTATCCTTCGCTAGCCAATTGGATAAATCATCTTCGGTATGTTCGAAACTGCTGTGCGCATTATTCACGGATCTGGAACCGGGTATTTGATACATCACTTTCTACTCCGAAGATTTCCGATCCGTACCTACCTGATTTTAATAAATTGCCGCACAAACTCTATAAAACGATAGTGGCAATACACTTCCTGTTATGTCGAATTGATCCATCTACTGCATGGGCAAAGGAAATTATTGCTCTAATAAAATCATTCACGGAGCTAAATCATGTCAATATTGGAGATATGGGATTTCCTGAAGGGTGGGAAGAGTCGCCTATATGGTCAGGTGAGTATCGCCAAAACACAGAGATTTCTGACTTGGTTGACCGTGTAACAGACATAGATTGCATAAGGCAATCTCAGTTGGTGAAGTTGTTTTCTCCTGAGAGAAATGAGAGGGGAAGGAAAGACTTCCTTAAATACCTGCGTGGGAAGGGGGCAATTTTCTCGTATCTAATCGGTGAAGTGAGATACTATCCTAAATTCCAGTTCGAAGAGACATTTAACTTCGTCAATGAAAGCGTGGCGGATGTTAATGAAGTCTTGTGTAAATACGCTAAAGAGTGGAAAGATTTAAATTCTGACAAGTTCATGCACGATTGGTGGCTTGGGGTAAATGAGAAAAATGGTTTCTCCGATGCGCCTATTCAGGAAATAGATAAGAACCCTAAAGGCGTTAAGGATGCTGCCGAACGGTATGTGTCATCCTTATTATCCCTTTAATTTGGCTTTGCTAATGGTCTTAGAAACTGAATAGGTTATCACGGTAATGCTCGTACTGGCTGCGTCGCGCCTCAATTTCGGCTGGCAGGCCGGAGGTGAGGTCGTTCACGAGTGCATCGAACTTGTCGAGAATATTCACGATGCGCTGCTGCTCTTCGAGGGGAGGAATGGGGATTGGGAAGTTCTTAATCTTTCTCGCGTTAAGGTTATTTTGGGAACCTTCACCTAGGTTTTTCAAAATAAAGTATTGTTTAGCAATCCAGTGATAAACGTATCGATAGTGTGCGATATCACTATCTACAGTGATGTTGCAGCAGGCTTGATTGGTGGTCAGTGGAATCTTGTTAACCGCAACTTTCGCTGCTGTTGCACCGTACATCGCCACAATTACGGAGTTTTCTGGAACCCATTTCGCCGAAGATGAATTGAGGCCTGCATCAGTAATAGATGCTGAGGTTTTATAGACGTCCCTGTAGTCGATGTCTTGGGTACGTAACCACGGGATTGAGCCGTTGTAAAACTCTTTTGTCCCGGACCGAGGCGTACCACCAGAGGAAATGCGTTGGGCCACTTCGTTCAAGGTCACCCACCGGACTCTCTCTCTCTCGGTAAACGTCAGCAGTTGGTCACGATAAAATTCATACTGCTTTTTCCTCGCTTCCAGCTCCGCTTCCAGCTCCGCTTCCAGCTCCGCTTCCAGCGATTGGAAGGTATCGAGAATTTTTACGATTTCTTGTTGGATTTCTAAAGGAGGGCATGGTGCCATCACTTTCGACATTGCCGCTGAAGAAATACGACGAACTTTTGTTCCAGTAATCCAGCGCTCGATTGATCGGTGGAAAAGTGAACTATTAAAAAAGTATGAAACAAACTTTGGATTCATACTGTGTCGAAAGACATAACCGTCGCCGCTTGTAACAATTTCCTCAGTGCCGAGCCAAGCCGTGGCTTTGCCCAAATCCTCATCGTTTTCAGACGTGGTAGCGATGAACACATCGCCAGGTAACATCTTCCGCTTCTTAGCGGCGAAGTCATCACTGACAAACGACTTAGTTTCCGTAGCCCAGATTCCGTAGTGGGTATAAATCTGGCCGTAGTGGATACAGCCGACACCGCTTTCGGTGAAGTCTTTCTTCTGGAGCCCACCACCACGACTGAAAGTGCCAACCTCGCCCAGCGGTTTGTGCTCCACACCATTCGGGCAGAGTTCCTCGATGAGCTTTTCAATCTGGTTCACTTCTGCTCCTTCGGTGTTTGCTGAATCTGTTTCTGAACTGCAGTGATTTCCTTGAGATAATCCCGTTCCACGCCACTGGGTTGGGTATCCATCACAGTTTTGTACTTCTCGTATTCCTCATGGGCCTTCTGTACAGCTTGGCGGTGGGAAACCGTTCCTTCTCCCTCCAAAGACTTGCCACCCATGGCCGCAATCATTGTGGTGAGGTGATCCATCCAGTCCGCCATATACGTTGGCTGGTGCATCTGCGCACGGAATTCTGCCGCATCGAAGTAGGCAGAAACCAAGGTATTCAGGCGTTTTAGTTCGTCCTCGGCAAGGTAGTTTTTGGCAATCTCCACCTCGGCCTTGGTGATGCGCTCGCCCTTCCAATTCGTCAACCCCATGTTTGGCTTTGTGGCATCCGAACGCTCGTAAACCACCTCGGCTGCCGTGTGGCCGTGAGCACCAAAATGAAGCTTATTCTGGACTGTCGCAAAGAACTTCTTACTCACAGCGGCCCGCGGGTCGTAATCCACGCTGGTGGCATACAAGTCTAGAACCTGACGATGAATGACCTTCTCGCTAGAGCGAATGTCACGAATACGCTCCAGCAATTCACGCCAGTACGTTCCGCCTCCGCCCTCTTTCAGCCGCTCATCGTCCATGGCGAAGCCCTTAATCAGGTATTCGCGCAAAACCCCTAGTGCCCACTGTCGGAACTGAGTACCCCGCAAGGACCTCACTCGGTAGCCCACGGAGATAATCACGTCGAGGTTGTAGTGCTCCCGCTCGCGCGAAACTTCCCTTGAACCTTCGAGTTGAACTGTTCGGAATTTCCGAACAGTTGCCTCTGACCTGGGAAGCTCACCTTCCGCAAACACATTCCTAATATGTTCGGAGACGTTCGCCTTTGACGATTGAAACAGCTCCACCATCTGGGCCTGAGTGAGCCACACGGTTTCGTCGACAAGCCGTACCTCAATGCGAGTAGCGCCGTCGTCCGTGCGGAACATCACCAGCTCGCCCGCAGACGCCATGCTCATGTCGCCGTTCGTGTCAGACATCGGTGCGGGTTCCCTCAAGATCTGCCACAATCTCATCGATGGCCTCGCGCAGCTGACGCTGGCGCTCCACGATGCCAACAATCTGCTTATTCAGCTCCACGATGTCAATGACCTCGCGGGTGTCCTCCGGCTCGACATAGGAGGAAACCGCGATGTTGTAGTCGTTTTCTGCAATCTCCTCAGCGGGCACCAGCTTGGTGAAATACTCCACATCCTCGCGGGCAGTGAAGGAATCCAGAATCTTCTTCTGATTCTTCTCATTTAGTCGGTTCTTGTTGCCACTTCGCTCAAACTCTGCGGAGGCATCGATGAAGAGAACCGAATTGTCCTTTTTCGACTTCTTCAACACGATGATGCAGGTCGCGATGGTAGTGCCGAAGAAAAGATCCGGCGGCAACTGGATAACCGTATCCACATAGTTGTTATCCACCAGGTACTTGCGGATTTTCTTCTCCGCGCCGCCACGGTAAAGCACACCGGGGAACTCAACAATTGCGGCAGTGCCGTTCGTCGCAAGCCACGAGAGAATATGCATCGTAAAAGCCAAATCGGCCTTCGATTTCGGGGCCAGGACGCCCGCCGGTGCGTAGCGTGGATCGTTAATCAGCAGAGGATTGTTGTCGCCCTCCCACTTGATGGAGTAGGGCGGGTTGGACACGATTGCCTCAAACGGCTGGTTATCCCAGTGTGCAGGTTCGGTGAGGGTATTGCCCAGCGCAATGTCGAAATTATCGAAGTTCACATCGTGCAGGAACATGTTGATGCGTGCCAAGTTATACGTGGTCAGGTTGATTTCCTGGCCGTAGTAGCCCTCGCGGACACCGCCTTCGCCAAGCACCTTCTTGAATTTCAACAGCAGCGAACCAGAGCCGACAGCTGGGTCGTACACCCTGTTCACGCTCTTCTTTCCCACCACGGTAATCCGGGTCAGCAGCTCAGAGACTTCCTGCGGCGTGTAGTACTCGCCTCCGGACTTGCCTGCCTGAGAGGCGTACATACCCATCAAGTACTCGTAGGCATCACCGAATAGGTCGATGGAGTTGTCATCGGCTTTAACGGTGAGAGGCATATTGCCGATGTGCCTCATCAGATCGTAAATCTTGTTATTGCGTTCGATGACCGAGTTGCCAAGCTTGTTGCTGTCTAGGTTGATGTCGTCGAAAAGCCCTTGAAGATCGCTTTCGCTAGCGGTGCCTTTTGCAGATGCTTCGATATTTTTGAATACCTGCTGCAGTCGTTCATTGAGGTTCTCGCGGTAGTGCTCGTCAGCCGCCTGCTTGCAGACGTTGGTAAACAACTCAGAGGGCACAATGAAGTAGCCCTTTTCCTCGACAATGCTGGCCCGGCCCCACTCGGCATCCTCGTCAGAAAGGGAAGCGTAGTCCGCGTCCTCATTTCCAGCGGCACGTTCGCCGTCATCGATGTACTCGGTGAGCTTCTCCGAGATAAAGCGGTAGAACATCATGCCGAGCACATAAGACTTAAAATCCCAACCATCCACGCTGCCACGCAAGTCGTTGGCGATGTTCCAAATAGTCCTGTGCAGCTGTGCCCGGTCTGCGTCACTCATAGTGAAAATCCCCGCTCAATCAGTAAAAATGCTTGAGTTTCCAGTCTAGTGGCAGACGATACGAAGTCAGGGGAGCACGCTCCGGGAGAAACTGACCCCCTACCGCTTCCGCAGCACCAGCACCAGGTTCGACACCGCGAACTCGCGCAGCCCCGGCACGTGCACCATCCACCAGGCCCACCACGGGTGGTAGCGAGGGAATGCGGCCAGCAGTTCGCAGTCGCCAGCATCCGCCGCAGCGCGCGCCCACTTCAACCCTTCACCGCAACCGACCTTGAACAGGGATTCGCCAAAGTAGTTCTTCGGTCGCTTGCCGTGCTTCTTCTCATACATACGTCGCGCGCGGTCGCCGCCCAGGTAATGCGTCATCCCCATCTCGTGGCCACCGAACGGGCCGTACCAAATGGTGTACGAGTACACGACCAGCCCGCCCGGCTTGGTCACGCGCAGCATTTCCTCGCCCATCGTCCACGGCTCGGGCACGTGCTCGGCGACATTCGACGAGTACGTCAGGTCAAAGGCGTCATCGCGAAATGGCAGCTCCAGCCCCGATCCGCGTACGGACGACTCCAGCTTGATCCCCGCCGCCGCCATCTCACCCACGTCTGGCTCGCAGGTGTAATACTCCACGCCACGCTGGGCAAATGCGCGGCCAAAATACCCGGGGCCGCCGCCGACATCAAGGATGCGTTTGCCTCGCAGAGCGGTGTTCGTCGTAACGCTTGACGACGTGCCCCCTGCGTCCGCCGACCCCGTCGCACCATCCGCGCCAGCCGCGATGCCTTCTAGGAGGCCGATGGTGTCCTCGGCCAGGTGCCCGTAGAAGATATCGGGATCGGTTTGCTCGTATTTGAAGTCGTTGAGCAGCCCGAATGAGCGCGACAGCGTAGCAAAGCTGCGCAGCTCTTTCAGAGCGGGCGGGACGATAAAAGCGGGAAAGCGAAAGCTGGTCACGTCAAACAATCTAATGGACTGGTTGGGTTTGGGAGTATGGATTTGAGCTAAAGCGGCAACGAAAGCCGCGCCGAGCGTTAGGCTCATATTGTTATGAAAATCTTACTGTTGTGTTGGCGCGACACTGGTCACCCCGAAGGTGGAGGTAGTGAGCGCTATTTGGAGCGCGTCGCAGGTTACCTTGCCGACCAAGGTCACACCGTGGTGTTCCGCACGGCCAGTTACCCAGACGCACCAGCCCTTTCGCGTCGTGATGGCGTGACGTTCTCCCGCGCTGGTGGAAACTTCTCCGTCTATGTGCGCTCCTGGACCGCGATGCTGGGTGCGCGATTTGGCGTGGGCCCAATTGCCAAGGTGCTCGGCGGCAAGCCGGATGTCGTGGTCGACACCCAAAACGGTGTCCCCTTTTTCGCGCGGATTTTCTCCGGCGCACCGACGGTGCTGCTAACACATCACTGCCACCGCGAACAGTGGCCAGTGGCAGGGCCGATTATTAGCAAGCTTGGGTGGTTCATCGAGTCGCGTCTGTCGCCGATGATTCACCGCCGCTGCCGCTACATCACAGTTTCCGAGCCAAGTGCCGCTGAACTGGTAGAACTTGGAGTGTCGCCGGGGCGCATCGCGGTAATCCGCAATGGTGTGGACCCGATTCCGGAGGAGTTGCAGTCGACCGAAATCATGGCGGACCTATCCGAGTGCGACGGTCCAGCACCGCATTTGGTGACGCTGTCGCGATTGGTTCCGCATAAGCAGATTGAGCACGCCATCGATGTGCTTGCAGATCTTGTACAAGATCGTCCAGGTGCGATTCTCGATGTTATTGGCTCGGGATGGTGGCACGACAACCTGGTGGAATATGCCCGTGACAAGGGCGTTTCGGACCACGTGGTATTCCACGGGCAGGTCACCGAGGCGGATAAACACCGCATCCTCTCCAAGGCGTGTCTGCACCTGATGCCTTCGCGCAAGGAGGGCTGGGGGCTCGCCGTCATCGAATCGGCGCAGCACGGCGTGCCGACGGTCGGTTACCGTTCCTCGGCGGGCTTGCGCGATTCGGTCAACGACGGTGAAACTGGCCTGCTGGCCAGCGATGAAGCGGACCTAATTACCAAGACACGACAGATTCTCGATAACGGTGAACTGCATCGCGCAATGTCCAAGGCCTGCGTCGCCCGTGCCGCGGAATTTGGCTGGGACAAGACCGGTGAGGCAGTTCTGAATGTCTTGGAAAACCCAACACTGGACAAGCTGCTACCTGCGGCGGGGCAGTAGCGCTTCCATTACTCCAGTCAGTAGTCCCGCCAGCAGCCCAGCGAGTAGGCAAAGAGTCCAGATTCCAAAGGCTGTCCACGCAGCTGCATAGGCCCCCTGGCTTGGTTGTGTGGCCGGCTCGATTACACCGGGGACATGGTATAGCTGCAGGTCAGGTGTTTCATAGACGGGGTCTAACGCTGCCACAATGTCAGCGGAGTCGCCGAAGTTGCCGGGCGAATTCTCCACTAGGACCCAGCCAACGCCTTGGTCTCGAAGACTCTGGAGCGCAGACTCAAGCTCCTCGTGTCTCTTCGCACCACCGAGCAGCGTGCGCTCAACGGTTGTGGCTCCCTCGCCAGACACCGACTGCCCAGAGACAATCAGTTCGCCGGAGCTCACCACCGGAGCGGGCAAAATCTTCGTAGCCGGGTCGAGGACAGGACGCCCATTAATAATGCGGTAAGAACCGGCAGGTAGAACCGCAACGCGATCGTCGTCAAGCGCGACCACACCGGAAACCGCCGACCATCCTTCCCATGACGGAATGGGGCGGAGTGGAGCGACATCGGCGGGCAGCGTGGGGACAGCGGCGATGATGATGAGCGCGCTGACGCCAGTAGCCAACCACTGGCCGATGTTGGCGGTGGTCCCGCGAGCGCGGCGTGCCAGGTATTCCGCACCGCTTGCGGCGAGGATGACATAGGCGGGGACGGCGAGCGCGATCCACTTTTGCGTATCACGAAGCAGGCCCGCGCCCGGGATGTGCTCCAGCGCCCAACCCATCATCAAAATGCCCGGCGTTGTTGCGGCGAGAGCGACGAGCATGATGGCCGTGGCGCCAGTGATAATCAGCCCCCGCCAGCGCTCTTGCGAATGCCAGGCACGACGGAATCCCAGACCCATAAGCACCAGGAGTGCCAGCACCATAATCGCCGAAAAACCAACCTCGCGCGTCAGTGGCACAGCCTGCTTATTCCAGATGCCACCCAATCCCAACAGGCTGCCGAGCGTGCCGACGTGTGCCTCTGCTCTGGCCGCAAATGCGGCAGCGCCAGCCGCATCGGAGGACCCAGCTGCACTCGGGTTCAGCAAAGATGCCACTAGCCACGGTGAACTGACCGCTACTGTTGTGGCCACAATCCAAGCGCGGTCGCGGCTATTGCGAGCGGTAACAATGCCGGTGATACCAGCCAAAAGGGCACCGGTCGGCGTGAGACCCGCAGCGGCAATTGCGCTGGTGCGCCACAAGGCACTACCCATCTGCGTTGCCAGAACAACTGCCGGAAGCAGCAATACGGCGATGACCAGTGACCACTGTCCCTGGAGCAAACGCTCGACCACAAACGGGTTCCAGAGCAGCATCGTCGGTGCAATCAGCTGGCTGGCTAAGCTCGGAGTCATGGGTACAAGGCCCGCACCGGATGCGCTACTGGTGCCCGAGCCGTGGCGAGTGAACCTGCGGGCGAGCTCAGCAGCTGCAAGACCACCAATCAAACAGGCGCCCACCATGCCGAAGCGCACCCAATGGCTGGCATCCACAAAGTAGCCCAGTGCCCACAGTGCGGTGTCCTGCGGAACAGCTCGTGCCGCAGCGGGGCCGAGTCCCAGGGCCGCGTCGGTAAGCGGTGGGTGATTGGGGATGACCATGTCGCGCAGCAGAAACATCGGTGCCCCAAAGCGACCATCGGCCGGGGCCTTGTGGGGCACAAAGAGCGGCCAGCACACGGCAGCGGTCAGCAGGAGAATCCACGACAACACAAAAACCCAGGCGACTCGCTCCGAATGAGAGTGAGCCGACTGGGTCAGAGTAGTGCGGAAACGTTGTGTCACGTGCCCTATATTAAATTATTTTTCGCTTTCCTCAGTGAAACTTAGGGTAAGCGAGAGCCTGTGGCACCGTAGTTTCGCGTCTTAGGCGGACTTGCTGCGAACACGGAAGCCAATCACGATGAGAACCAGGCCGAGGATACCGAGAATCCACGGTGCGACAGTGCCACCGATAGTCAGCGACTTACGGGCTTCCTTAGCGCGGTCCATCTGGCGGCCCTTGGAGCCTTCGTCCCACTGAGCGGTGTACTTCATCGCGGTACGGTTCTGCTCCTTGGCCTCCTTTTCACGGCCAGCCTTAGAAGCAATCTCTTCGGCTTCCTTCTGATCCTTGGCGTAGAACATGAACATCTCTTCAGTACCGTTGACGATCACGCCAGAGGTCGGCTCGACGCGGACAGTACGGACGTTGGTGTAGTAACGATCCAGCTCGACGTCGTCGTCACCCTCCAGGCCCCACTTGTGAGCCGGGAAGCTCAGGCGCATGGAAGCCAGCGAGGACTTGTCAGCCTCGGTGAGCTTGCGGCCGTCGCGAGTGAAGTGCTCGGTCAGGGACTCGTAGAGGTTCTGCGGCGGAATGGTCATGGAGTACTTGTAAACCTTGACGCCATCCTGAGTTTCCTCACCGACAAAGTCAATCTCGAAGTTACGCATCGCCTGGACGTCGTAGTACGGGTAGGACTTCTTCTCAGCACCAAACGGGAACTGGTACTGGATGCCCGGACGGGTGAACGTCGGCGGCTTGGTGTCCGAACCACCCTGCGGTGCGTTAATAGCAACGCTGGAGATCGGGTCATCTACCGGGTACGCAGTGCTGCGGTCAACAGTGATGCGGTCGAGGGTCGCATTGATGAGGTTCTTCGGCTCTTCGCGGTCATCGCGCAGCAGAGTGGTACCGACCTGGAGAGTTGCAATCTTGTCGTCAGCCGGCTCCTCAATCTCAACGTGGCGCTTCGACTGCATCGGAGTCTTGTCGTTGATGAAGCAGTGGACCGGGAGATCGCGCTTCTCTTCGTCCGTCTCTGCCTTGCAGCGCGGGTCATTCTTGCGGTTTGGCGTTGGCTCATTCTTGCCCAGCTGGCTGGAGTCCAACAGAGTGCCGTCGCGCACCTCCGTGATGGTATCGCTCACAGTGTCAAGTGGGATGACCCGGAGGCGAGGCACCAGGAAGGTTGGCAGAAGGACGGCAATGACAATCAATGCAGCACCGATAATAATCAGTGCATGTCCGAGAGTTCTCTTCATCAGCGGATAGTCCTTTAACTGTACGTAACTTTCTGCTGCAAAACCTAGCAGGAAGTTAGGAGTTATGTGGTGTGTTTTTTAAAAATAACTTGTCGGGAAAACAAAAGAGTTTTGGAAAAACCGGCCTGAACAGGACTTATTTCATAATAAAATACAAGTGATTTTACTCATTCCGGTATCCGTGTAAGAAAGTACTATGACGTCCAAGGCATATGCGGCAGCGCCAAACGCTGGGCAAGACACAGTGTCGAGCTCTGTGCCGAACTCTACGCCGAACACTGTATCCAGCTCGGGATCCAGCACTGCATCGAGCTCTGCCACCACATTCCGCCCAGGCTTCCTGCCTTCGCTGGAGGGCCTGCGAGCTGTGGCTTCGATGGGCATCATCGGCACGCACGTCGCATTCCAGACCGGGCATGATGTGGGAGCCCTGTGGGAGCGCATCCTCGGCCGCTTCGACTTCTTCGTGGCCGTTTTCTTCGTGCTGTCCGGATTCCTGTTGTGGCGTTCTCACCGCTCGGGTTACGGCGGAATTCCCCGTCGTAAAGCATTGTCCGATGCCGACGGCGGACGGAAGAAGAGCTGGGCGAAGTACTACAAGAAGCGCGTCGCGCGCATTATGCCCGCGTACTGGGTGCTAGTGCTTATTGTGCTCATCGCACTGCCGGTGGGGCGCGGCGCGGATCTCAAGATTTGGCTAACAAATCTGACGCTGACACAGGTGTATTTCTCCGGCTCGCTGCACGGTGGGTTGACGCACCTGTGGTCGTTGTCGGTGGAGGTCGCGTTCTACATCTCGCTGCCGCTGTTTGCCATTGGGCTTAGCCGGTTGGACCCGCATCGCCAGCAGGGGCGCCGCATAGTGGCAATTTCCCTGCTTGCGATCTTGAGCTTCGGCTGGCCCTACCTGCCACTGCCGTACCCAGAAGGCGTTAACCCGCATATTCAGCCGATTGCCTACTTTTCCTGGTTCGCAGCTGGCATGATTCTCGCCGAGCTGGAATCGCTCCAGGGCGTCGATACCGATGCCGCCCGCGCGAAGGTGGAGACCATGCAGCGCTGGGCACGCCGCCGTTCGCTGTGGCTGGCGATCGCCGTTGGTGCGCTGGTTCTGGCTTCCTACCTGGGTCCCGAAGGGCTAGTCGAGCTCACCAACTGGGAATTCACCCGCCGCCTGCTGTGCGGTCTGGTCTTCGGTGCCGCCATCATCGGCCCCTGGACGATAGCGCCGGAGTCTCGCTTCCTTGAACACCCCATCATGCAGGCGCTAGGGCGCTGGTCGTACGGTATCTTCCTCTGGCACGTGGCGATGCTCTCCATTGCATTCCCGCTGCTTGGCGTGAAGCTGTTCACCGGACATCTGCTCAGTGTCACCATTGTCACGGTCGCACTGTCGATTCCGGTGGCCGCCGCCTCCTACGCGCTCGTCGAGGAACCTGCCCGCCGCTTCTTCGCACGCGTCTGGGTCAACCGCTAACGGCTTTTAATCAGCGGTGTTGTCGGTGTCGTTATCAGCACCGCCACCGGAAAGCATCGAGCAGCACGCCACGATCGTCAGCGCCGCCGTCACCAGTAACTGCAGCGGCCAGTCGGCACCGGCGTAGTCATCCTTCGGCCACGGGTTCGCCGCCAGCACCAAGCCCGCAATCAACATCGTCGCAGCAAGTGTCACAATAAGGGCGTTTCGCACGTTCAGCCATGGCTTGACGACGTCCCCACGCTTCCGTGCCCAGAAAACCGCACCAAGGGTAGTGGCAACCACCACGAGGGCAACGACCACGCCAGGCCAGCTGGATACCAGCGTCACTGTCGCGGCAGCCGCAATGCCAATAGTCGCCCGCGGCAAGTCATTGCTCAGCGAAGACGCGGGAATCGGGGTGGTGAGAGCGAAGCGTCGCCAAGCGAAAGCCAGCCCCACAGTGACCAGTGCGTACACGGTTGCGAGTGCGCCGCCTGCCAGGATGCTAGTACGCCAGGTCTGCTGCGGTGGGTAGGTCAGCTCGACCGCACCACCAATACCGGCCGGAATCGTCCAACCCTGCTGCCAACCAGAGACCGTTACCGGCTTCATGGCGGCGCCTCCGACACGGAGCTCATGGCCAGCATTGACAGAGATTGGCAACCACACGATGCGATCGTGGTCGGCAGCGTCAATGGGATTGTTCAGATCGATTGGCGTCACTTTCTGCTGCTCAGCTGACGGCGCGAAGTAGTCAGTCGAGGTGAGCGACACCCAATCGGACTTGGCATCGATGCGCCATGGCCCCGGTGAGAGCTCAATCTCTTCACCGCAGGTCAGCTCGCGGTGATCAGAGCCGTCACCGCGCTGGAGGCTGGCCCACGGGGCTCCGATGCTGCTGCGGCAGGTATCAGCATCGACCTTTACCTTTACCGGCTTTGGAACGGTGAACAGGCGCACCAGCGTGCCCTCGTGAATCTCCTGGCCGAAGACCCAACGCTGAGCCAGCGAAGAGGAATTCGGCACCACCGGGACACGAACCGGCGTGAGGTCCTCCGCTATATCCTCGGTGGAAAGTTCCGCCTCTTCATCGGAATCGGGGCTGCTGGATTCGAATGCGTCGAAGCCAGTGTCTCGCTGTGGAATCACCAGGCCTAGCTCGGAGATAGCAAAGCCTACAGGAGCAATCTTTGCTGTGATGAGCACAGATGTGGTCTTGCCGCCGGGCAGCGGAATACGAGTCGTCTCACCCGGGACTAACTGTACGGAGCTCGAAGCCGTATCAGTCTGGATGCGCAGTTGCACTGGAACGCGAGCACCGGTCAGGCTGAGCACTGCGTTATCGGTCGGTTCCTTCCACGACAGTTTGACCCACTCAGCCTGGCTCTTGCCCGCCAAGGGTTCCCACCAGGTGGAGGTGTCGCCGTCGAGCATTGCGTTGACCGAGTGGTCAGCCGATGCACCACCGACGTTGTATGGCTCAGAGGCCGACGACGAAACCTCAATTGTGGCGCGACCCGTTGCTGTCTGCGTCAGTGGCAGTCCCACGACGGGGTAGTCCGGAACGAGGTTGCGGACATATGAATCCTCATCTTCGGCCAGGATTGCTGACTCCGCACCGACGACTTCACCATAGTTGCGGCCGCGGCGGGCGGGTGTGTCGGTGACAGTGCCGGCATCCTTGCCAGACAGGATGCGCACCGGAGCATCGGAATCGACTTCGTCAAGCCGCGGGAGCACTTCGGGGCCGCCGGCGACCAGCGGCACCTGGGTAGTGTCCACCAACCGCGGTGAAAGTGCGTGATTGCGCAGCTCCTTCGGGCCCGCACCCCAAATCTGGATAGCGGTATGGCCGTCCTCGTCCGCGAACTCCGCCACCTTTTCCATGGTCGGAGAGTCCTGCAGCGTGGAAGTGATGGCGCGCAGCGAATCGCCCCTCGAGGTAACTCTCAAGTCGTGGCGGACCAGCACGTAGCCGATACCGTTGTTGCGCAGGGTGGCATCCAGTGCCGGTACCTCACGGCCCCGAGTCAGTGAATTGCGCAGACCATCGAGGCCGCGAATCGCCTCTGGAGGCACTAGCGGCACCGTATCGCGGACGGCCCAGGGCACGTCGGCAAGCGGCTGGAGCGGTTCGTCGCGAGTATTGCCCCATGTCTGATCAGCAAATGGCGATGACGGCATCACCAGCGTGCGGGTGTCCTCGCCCTGCGCATTCAGCCAGTCGGCCGCTTCGTGCCAGTAGCCCGGAACCTCGGAAAAACTACCTGTCGGGGCGAGGCGTGCGCTCCACGCAGGGGCAGTGGCACTGGCGATAACCACCAGAACCAGCATCGATGCGATAGCGCGCGGGTGCTTCTCCGGGTGTAGCCACTGCTGCCAGCCAGTGGTCGCTGAATCGCTCGCCGTCTCGTTCGTGTGCTCGTTCGCCGGCTCTCGCCACGGCCATGGCAGCTGGGCTGTCGCATGAGCGAAGCCGATAACAAGTGGCAGACGCACAATAGTGTCAAATTTGTGCAGGTTGCGCACTGCTGCGAGCGTGGAATCGAGCACCTCTCGAGCCGATTCCCACACCAGCCCGAACGGCTCCGTCCAGGCCGCCATGATGACAAGCCCGATGAGCAGCATCATCAGCCACATTCGACGCAGCGGCAGCGAGCGCATGACCAAGCCAAGTAGGCCAATCGCCGCTACAGCCAGGGTGGCGTAAATGAGAATGGGCTCCGCGACCAGCGCATTTCCGCCGACTCGCTCGAAAGAGACAAACGGAGTCCACGAAGTGGAACCGCGGAGCGTCTCGCCGAGACTCAACCAACGAGTGGTCACACCGGAGGACTCAATGTAGTCCGTAAACGGTGGTGAGTACTTGCCCAGCAGGAGTAGCGGCACAATCCACCACATGCTGACCGCCGCACACGCAGCCAGCCAACCGCCGAGCATCGCCCACGCACGCCCGCGACGAGGCCCCGTAAAAGCGAAGAAGAGCAGCATCAGACCTGCGGGGATGCAAGCCGCCGCTGTACTGACCGCATTGACCGCGCCAGTGCACAGTACCGCTAGACCGGACAGCAATACGGCACGGGCGGTCGCACGCCAGGGCAGTTCCTCGCGCCGGGCTGCGACCCGCAGGAGCGGAAGCAGAATCCACGGTGCCAGCGCGACGGGCCAGGTCTCGGACGAAATCGCGCCCAACGTCGTAATCACACGCGGCGACAACGCGTACAACAATGCCGCCAATACGCGAGAGGTATGCGTGCCGACGTTTATAGCTTCGGCCACGCGATATGCGCCGGTAAAAGCCACGCAGAGAGTAAGGCTCCACCACAGCGCCTGAATCAGCCAGCCAGGCGCTAGGACATCGGGCAGCAAACTAAACAGCGCGAAGAATGCGCCCTGTGGAAAGAGATAGCCATATGCCTGGTTTTGGAGCTGTCCCAGCGGCATGGTGTCTGACCACATGTTGAGCGAGGCGGACAAAAACCTGATGGGGTCTTCTGTCAGGTCGTGCTTTGTGTCAGCGACAGTCTTGCCGGGGGACTGGACGAATGCCAGCAGGCACAGCAAAGCCCACCAAGGTACAAGCACGCGCTTACGCGCTCGAACAAAGGTGGGCATAGCTCTAAAGGAGGGTTAGCGTTAAAAACTTAACGCTGACCGTACTCGACACCGCCAAGCAGAGCGTCATCGGTGGAAACAGCCTGTGCTTCCGGAATTCGGTCTTCGGTCAGAGCCTGGCCGATGCCGAAGATAGCGGCACCACCGAGAAGGGCGCCAATGAGCGCCGAGGCCAGGGCAGGGCCAACGCTACGACGCTGCTCGGAATCAGTTTCGTATGCCATGTTGTGGACTCCTCGTGTGCATTAAGTCAATACTGTTTATAAAACTACACTCTGTGACTTCTGTAAACCAGTGGAACAGCTGGGATTCTCTCCCCGCCTTGAATCCTGAGCGGTTTCAGTGGTCATTGAGTTTTCTTAGTTGAGAGATTAACCCATTTTCTATCAGCTAAGTAAGTTTTTAAAAATTTTCTAGAAATTATTCTTTTTCCCCCGGAACGACGAGGACCGGACGGCCAGCATTCTTCAGCAACGCGTCAGAGGTCGAGGCGGTGAACAGACCACGCAAACCAGTCACACCACGAGTGCCGGAGATAATCACGCCCGCATCGAGGTCGTGAGCTGCATCGACGATGGCCGACCAGATAGTAGTTTCAGTCTCTACCAAGTAGGGCTCCGCGACGAAGCCAGCCTCAGCGGCAATCTGTACACCCTCACGGCAAATACGGACGGCCTCGTCGTGAGCCGGATCGCCGTCTTCAGTCGTGGCATCCCAGTCGGGCTGCATCATGCCAGAGGCGCCAGCAGTGCGAGCTGCAGCGCGCTGCAGGGGTTCCCAGGCAGTCAGAATGTAGGCCTTCTTAACGCGCAGCAGTTTTCCGGCATAGGCCAGCGCGCGCTTGGCTTCGTCGGAGCCGTCGTAGGCAATGAGCATGGAATCAGAAATCGGTTCAACCATTTTTGAGTTCAATCCTTACGTCAGAGATAGCCGAAAGACTGTCAATAGATAAAGAAAAAGAGATGTCGTTGTAGTCCAGGATAGGACAACAGCAACATTCAGCACGCTAGTTTTTTTAAGCTTCCCCGAACCAGCGGGCTCGGGTCGGCTAGAGAGTCATTAGCAGGAAGCGGTAACGTCCATTGTTATGGCGATAGAAGAAAAACCAGGGCAACCACAGCCAAAGGCTGCTGGGTCCTCGAAGAATGCCATCGCGCTCAGCGTTCCCGTTCTTGTTATCGCCGTAATCGTCGCGGCGCTGAACTTGCGCCCGAGTATTGCGTCGATTGGTCCGGTGCTCGATCAGCTCCTCTCCGACCTCGGCGCATCCTCCGCCTTTGGTGGTCTGATTACGGCCATTCCGGGGCTCGCGTTTTTCGCGATTGGGTTGTCCGCGGTGTCCGTCGGCAAGCGCATGGGTTTAAGCGGCGCACTCACACTGTCTGCAGCGTTGCTATTCGTCGGTCTTGCGGTGCGCCCGTGGGTGAGCAGCATCTGGCTATTCCTGTTGTTTACTGCGTTGTCGGTTGCTGGCATTGCGCTGGGAAATGTGCTGCTACCTGCGTGGATTAAGGTGCACGGTGGTCGCCATACGGTCGTGCTGATGATGCTGTACTCCAGCATGCTCGCCCTCGGCGGTGGACTGGGGCCAGCGACGGCATTTTTGATTAGCGATTCTCCCGAGACATCTGCAGGTGGTATCGAAATGTGGCGCTGGGCGCTTGCCGCATGGGCAATCACCGCCCTGGTGCAGCTCGTCGTGTGGTTGCCGCTGCGTGCACGCATCGGATTCGACTACCCGAAGGCGCCGGTCAGTGCCTCGGCAAGCACACCAATCTGGAAGTCACCGACAGCCATTGCACTGGCAGTTTTCTTCGGCGTGCAGTCGATGAACGCCTACGTGCTCATGGGCTGGATGCCGAAAATGCTTATCGACGCAGGTATCAGCGTAAACATAGCCACTGCAGCGTCCATGATTGTTCAAGGGTTGGGCATCATCGGCGGACTGCTGATGCCGCCGCTGATTGCACGGCTCCGCACCATGTCCTACGTTGCCTTTGTTCTCGGCTGCCTTTTCTTCCTCGGGTATGCGTTGATGATTCTGATCGACCAGCGGGGAGCGGCGGAAACTGGTGTGAGGTATGCGATTGGCGCTGCCTTCCTGCTGGGTGTGGGCGGGTTTTGTTTCCCCATGGCTATCGCGCTGATTCCGGGCCGCACGCGCAGCCATGAGCTGACCGCGAGGTTGTCCGGCTTCGTGCAGCCAATCGGCTACATTTTCTCCGCAGTCGGGCCATTCCTGGTGGGTGTGGCCGCTGGAACGACGGAAACGTGGACACCTATTCTGGTCGTACTGCTTGGTACTACGGTCGTGCTTGCAGTGCTTGGGCTGGCTGTCGGTCGGCCAACGTACATTGATGACGAACTGGCCGACCGAGGTATCGGCGAAAAGAAGCCGGGGCGTATTCAGCTCGACTGAATTTAGGGGAGTTAGCTCCACTGTATTTGGACACGGGCCAACTTAGCTTTGAAACTATGACAAAGAAAAAGAATTTAATCGCGCTGGCCTGGAGTTTTATTCTCGGACTGCTGTTCATTCCGGGATTGATTGTCTCCGCTTTTCTTCTGCCCTGGATTCCGCTCATTGGCCGCGGTGCCGATTGGCTCTCCCGGTGGGCAGCATCGTGGTCCGGCACCCCAATCGCCAACCGCGTGACCAATCGCTGGTTCGACATCCGCAACTTCGTCAACCTGCTCGTGCAGTTGGCCATTGGCTTTGTCACCTTCACAGCGTGGGTCGGCGGCGGGTTCACTGTCGGAGTGCTCTTCGCTGCACCATTCCTGGTTGATGAAGTGCGGTTTTTCAGCTGGACTCTGACTGACCCCACACAGAAAATCGGGGTTGCCTGGGTTTTCGCCATCCTCTTTTTGGTGCTGACCATCGCCATCAACCTCGGTGCCGGCCTGCTGTCCATTTGGCTCTCTCGCGTCATCCTCGCACCATCCAGTGAGGAAGTCAGCCAGTCCCGCGATGTGCTCATCGACTCTTTCTCAGGCGAGCGCCGTCGCATTGAGCGCGAGCTTCACGACGGTCCGCAGCAGCACCTGACCGCCTTGAAACTCAACATTGCCGCTGCTCGCATGGGTAAGACTGAGGAAAAGGTAGCCGAGGCACTCTCTGCCGCCGACCGCAATGCAACGCAGGCTCTTGCGCAGCTGCGCTCCGTGGTGCTTGGCATTGCCCCGCCAGTGCTTTTCGAAAATGGCCTAGTCGCAGCAGTAGAGGAATTGGCAGCGCACTCTGGCATGGAGGTTTCTGTTCGTGAGGACGGTGTCTCCGACTTCGGCCCGATTGATGAAACCACAGCGCTGCTCGCTTACCACTGCGCAGCGGAGGGGCTGACCAACGCCACCAAGCATGGCCATGCCGATCGAGCTGATATCACTCTCGGGGTTCAGACTCCGAAGAAGGCGCTCGTGTCCCATCTGGGTACGCTTACGGTCACTGTGCGCGACAATGGCGAAGGCCTGGAAAAACCAACGAGTGCAGACGCTGTAGACGTCGTAAAGCATGACAGTGGAACCGGCATTGCGGGCCTGCGCGAACGGGCGGCAGCGCTCGGTGGAACCGTGGAACTCACCAACGCCGACGGTGGAGCCCAATTGCTGCTGGAACTGCCGATTCGCCAAGGAAGGACGCGATGAAAGTACTGCTGGCAGAGGACTCCGTACTCCTGCGCGAGGGGCTGACCGGCCTGCTGCGGGCACTGGGGCACGAGGTCGTCGCCGTCGGCGATGCGGATCAGCTGCTCGCCACCGCCGAAGGGCAGGTGTTCGATGTCATCGTCACCGATGTCCGAATGCCGCCGAACATGCGTGACGACGGACTGCTCGCGGTCTCCACACTTCGCCAGGACAACCCCGACCAGCCGGTTGTGGTGCTCAGCCAATACGTGGCGGCCAGTTACTTAGATCGCCTGCTGCAGCATGGTGGCTTTGGGTACCTGCTTAAGGAACGCGTCTCGGATGTCGACCACTTCGTTGCGGCGCTGGAAGAAGTGCGTGGTGGCGGTACCGTGGTCGATTCTGAAGTGGTTGCGACGCTACTGGCCGCAAAGCAGGACGGCATCGCCGAGCTGACTCCACGTGAGCGCGAAGTGCTGGACCTGATGGCGCAGGGGCTTAGTAATAAGGAAATAGAAAAACGCCTAGTACTAACCGCAGGCGCTGTGAGTAAGCATGTGGCGAATGTGTTCTTGAAGCTTGGCTTCCAACCGGAAGATAACAACCGTCGTGTCAAAGCAGTGTTGCGGTGGCTGAGATATACCGCGCCACCGACTTAGGCTTTGCCGTTGTCTTTGGTATAAACCGTGCCCGCGCAAAAGCCCCGCGCCGACTCCTCTCAAACTGGAGTCGATGCGGGGCTTATGGCTATCTAGCTGGTATTACTTGGCTTCAGCAGCTACACCAGCTTTAGCGTCTACCTCAGTATTGCTGAATTGCTTATTGAGGTTCTCGCCCTCCACATCCACGGACGGAAGGATCTTGTCCAGCCAGCCCGGAATCTTCCAGGCGCGCTCGCCGAGCAGGAACATCATGGCCGGGATGAAGGTCATACGGACGATGAAGGCATCGAAGAGCACAGCGGTTGCCAGGGCAAAGCCCATGACCTTAATGAACGGTTCATCCATCAGGATGAAGGCGGCGAACACCGAGATCATAATCAGTGCCGCAGCGGTGACCACGCGAGCGCCGTGCTTGAAACCATTTGCCGTTGCATTAGCAGCTGTCTTGCCGTGCGTCCAGCCCTCACGCATACGGGTAACCAGGAAGACCTGGTAGTCCATGGCCAGGCCGAAGACGATACCAATCAGCATGATTGGAAGGAAGGAAATCAGCGGCTGCGGGTCATCGATAATACCCAGGGCGCCCTCCTGCCACAGAGCCACCGTGACACCAAAGGTTGCGGCCACAGACAGTGCGAAGCCGAAAGCTGCCACCAGTGGCACCCAGATGGAGCGGAAGACGAGCATCAGCAGTAGGAAGGCCAAGACCAGCACGATGCCGATGTAGGGCAACAGCACGTCGGAAAGCCGCTGCGAGATGTCCTCGAACATGGGCGAAACACCGGTGATGGAGTAGCGGGCGCCCGTGTCCTCGTTGTACTTGCCTTCGGCGTCGCGAATGGATTGCAACAGGTCAGCAGCGCGCTCATCGGTGGCGCTGTACTTAGGAGTGACCAGAATCTGGGCGGAATCGCCGATATCGCGCGGATCCTGTGGATTGCCATTAGTGGCAATGACCTGGGCATTTACAACGCCATCGATACCTTGTAGCTCGGTGAGAGCCATCTGCATCGCTTTCTGCTTCTCCGGAGCAGCGAGATCCTTGTAATCGACCAGTGCAATCATCGGGGAGTTGCGACCGGGGCCGAAGGCCTCCTCGGTCATTTCGTATGCCGTGCGGTTTGGCGAGCCCTTGGCCATCATGCCGTCGGAAGGCATGGCCAGGCGGAGATTGGCTGCCGGGATTGCCAGCAGAACCAGAACGATTGCGGTACCCAACACGAACGCCAGCGGACGCTTGCGCACGATGCGAACCCACTTCAGCCCCATGGTGGGGTTGTCGTTCTCCGGGTCCGGTGCCTTCACGAATGGCACGCGACCGGCGAAAACCTTGGTACCAAACAGGCCGAGAATAGCTGGCAGCAGCGTGATGGCAACGAGCACCGCCATAGCGACGGTAAACGCTGCAGCCAGTGCCATGGTGGTGAGGAACGGGATATTAATAATCGACAGCGCAGCCAGTGCAATCAGTACGGTCAGACCTGCGAACAAGACTGCAGAGCCAGCTTTGCCTACGGCGAGTCCGGCCAGGTGAGCGCGCTCATCGCGCGGAATCTTCTTCAGCTCGGCTGCCAGTTCCTTCGGCTCAAGGTTGGAGACATCCGCGTGCGCGACCAGCTCATTGCGGAAGCGCGCCAGGATGAACAGCGCGTAGTCGATGCCGACGGCCAGACCAATCATCGACGCCAGCGTCGGCGTCATGGTGGAAATAGTGTCGGTGAAAGCGGTGGCGGCGAAGATGCCTGCCATGCCGATTCCCAGGCCGATCACAGCCGACAACAACGGTAAACCAGCCGCGACGAAGCTGCCGAATGTGACAATCAGTACGATCGCAGCAACGATGATGCCGATAATTTCCGCAGTGCCGGAAACCTCGCTCGTCTGGAACGCATTGCCGGACCAAGCAACCTTCAGATCGCCCTTGTGCTTTTCGACGGTTGCGGTGAACGTATCCAGGGTATCCTTATCGATATCCATGCTGGTGGCCGCATCAAAAGTCACGGAAATGGTGCCGGTGGTCTTATCGGCACTCAGTGGGGAGACGGCCTCCAGGTTGGAGTTAATCTGCTCCTCTGGGAAGCCCTGAGCCTGCATTGCAGGTATGGCCTGCTGCCTCATCCCCTCAGCCGCCATCATGGGCGGGACAATTTCTTCGGTCTTGGTCAGACCTTTTGCATCTCGCATGGCGGCGACAAGCTCATTGACCTCGCCAGCAACAGCTGGGTCTTCAAGAGTCTTGCCCTCAGGGGCCTTGACCACCACAGTGCCTGTAGGAGCCTGCAGCTGGTCCTCATCGGTGGAGAACCGCTGCTGGATCTCTTCCTGCGTCTCTACAGACTCGAGACCAGGGATAGTGAAGTTTTCAGAAGTACCGTTGTACAGCGTTGCCGTCGCGGTACCCATGCCTGCGATGAGTAGTAACCAAACGATTAAGAAACGCCAACGGTGCAGATACGCTGATCGCCCGATTCTGTATAAAAAGGAAGCCATAACGATAATATTTTCATAAGCGGAAGATATTTTCGAACGAGTTTGTACTGCGCAAAAGTGTTACTCGGATGTGTTACTCGGAGTAGTTTTGGTTGTTTTGGCACCGTGGGGTGTAGCTGAAAAGTAGCGGAAACAAAAAAGAGGCTTAGCTTGACGCTGAGCCTCATTAGAGAGCCGATGACGGGAATCGAACCCGCGCCGCCTGCTTGGGAAGCAGGAGTTCTACCATTGAACTACATCGGCACACAGTAGGCGGAATGATTAAAAGCATGCCACGGGATTGGCACAGTAGATGTGACATGCAGGCAATCAGTCGCCCTCTGTAACTTCAATGTAGCACTCTCGATTCGCGTCGAAAAAATTGGTTGGCAGCATCTCCGTTGAATTTATCGGGGGCATATCCTGCAACCCGCACACGCTGTGCATTACAGAGCGGTTAAGCTGGTCTATGTGTTGCTCTCAGATCGTGATATTCGTGCCGCTATCGATGCCGAAGGCTCCGGCCATCTCGGCATTGATCCTTTTGACCCGAAGATGATTCAGCCTTCGTCCATCGACGTGCGTCTGGACAAGTTCTTCCGAGTTTTTAACAACTCGCAGTACACACACATCGATCCGAAGTTGCCACAGGAAGAACTGACGTCCCCGCACGAGGTTCCAGAAGGGCAGCCCTTCATTCTTCACCCGGGCGAGTTCGTCCTGGCATCGACCTTGGAGTACTTCACTATTCCTCCGCACTTGGCAGGCCGCCTGGAAGGTAAGTCTTCGCTGGGGCGTCTGGGCCTGGCAACGCACTCGACCGCCGGCTTTATTGACCCAGGGTTTTCAGGCCACATCACGCTGGAGCTATCCAATGTGGCGAACTTGCCTATCGCACTGTGGCCGAACATGAAGGTCGGCCAGCTGGCACTGTTCAAGATGTCCTCGCCGGCAGAGGTGCCTTACGGTTCCGGCAAGCTCGGTTCGAAGTATCAGGGGCAGCGCGGCCCGACGCCGTCGCGTGCGTACCTGAACTTCCGCGATGAGGAATAAGGCACCTGAAACTCGGGATATGAACTCGGAATATAAATGAATTGTGAATAGCCCCGAGTGAATTCTTGGTGAAGAAATGGAAACAATTGTTCAATAAAGAGTTTTCGCAGGTGAAAAGCCTAAATATGGGCCTTTAGTTCACACCATTTAAGGGTTAAATCGGCTTGATGGCCTTTTATCTTTCGATAAATAATAGCCCTTATGCGTATTACGGTTATTGGTACGGGTTACCTTGGCGCCACTCATGCCGCGGCGATGGCGGAGTTAGGCCACGAGGTTCTCGGCGTAGATGTTGATCCCGCCAAGATTGAGGCATTGTCCGCAGGCCAAGTTCCTTTCTTTGAGCCTGGCTTGCCCGAACTGCTAAAGAAGCACGTTGAGTCAGGGCGACTACGTTTCACCACTAACTACGACGAAGCCGTTGAATTTGCGAACGTCCACTTCGTAGGTGTCGGAACTCCGCAGGTTAAGGGCTCGTACGCTGCCGATGTTCGCTATGTGGACGCCGCCATTACCGAATTGGCTAAGCGCGTCGTCGGCAAGCATTTAGTGTTTGGTAAGTCCACTGTGCCCGTCGGTACCGCACCGCGCCTGCAGGAGCTAGCTGCGAAGATGATCAGTGAGCGCGCAGCAGCTGGTGATGAGCAGTTGAAAAACACCAGCCTCGAAATCGCCTGGAACCCGGAGTTCCTGCGTGAGGGCTTCGCAGTAAAGGACACTCTCGAGCCGGACCGTGTGGTGCTGGGCACCCAGAAGCCGGGCATGATCCTCAATGGTGCTGGTCAGGAGGTCGAATCGATTGCCGAGGCCAGCCTGCGCGAGTGCTTCGGTCCTATCTTCGAGCGCGAGACGCCGCTTATCGTCGCGGACACTGCCACCGCAGAGCTGGTGAAGGTGTCGGCGAACGCATTCCTCGCCACCAAGATTTCCTTCATCAACGCGGTCTCTGAAATCTGTGAGGTCACAGGTGCGGATATCACTACGCTTGCCGACGCCATCGGTATGGACGCCCGAATTGGCCGCCGCTTCCTCAACGCGGGTCTGGGCTTCGGCGGCGGTTGCCTGCCGAAGGATATCCGCGCATTTATGGCCCGCGCCGGTGAGCTGGGCGTTGACCAGGCGCTGACCTTCCTGCGTGAGGTCGATGCAATCAACATGCGTCGCCGTGAAAAGACCGTTGACCTGGTACGCGGTAGCTTCGGCGGCTCGCTGCTCGGCCACACCGTGACCGTGCTGGGTGCGGCTTTCAAGCCGAACTCTGACGATGTGCGTGACTCCCCGGCGCTGTCGATTGCCGGTTCGCTGTCTCTGGCGGGCGCTTCGGTAAGCGTTTACGACCCGCAGGCCATGGAGAACGCCAAGAAGAATTTCCCGACCTTGGAGTACGCACCGAGCATCGAAGCTGCCCTGGAAGGCACGGAGATGGTTGTCGTCGCCACCGAGTGGCAGCAGTTCCGCGACATCGACCCGGTGGCTGCGAAGAAGCTGGTCAAGCGTGCAGCAGTGCTCGACGGCCGCAACTGCCTGCCAGCCGATCAGTGGCGTGCCGCAGGCTGGGATGTCACCTGCCTCGGCCGCGGCTAAATGCTAGCCGCCCTCGAGCGCTTCGGAAACTTCATACCCTCCGGGGCCACGGTATAGGCGGCGATGAGGGTGGTAATCGGCACTGCGAGTACCAAAGCCACCGCACCGATGGTGGAACGCAGCAGCTCTGTGGCCACGACATCGGAGGTCAACGACTGCATCAGCGGCCGGTCGGAGACGCTTAACAAAATCGATAGCGGTAGTGCGGTGCCGAGGTACGCCAGTACCAGTGTGTAGACCATCGACGCGATGTGATCGCGACCGACGCGCATTGCCGAGCGGAAGACCTCCATAGGCCGCGACCGCGGAGCTGCTTCGTAAAGCTCCTGGACGGTCGAGGCCTGGGCGATGGTGACGTCGTTAAGCACGCCCAACGCGCCGATGATGAATCCCGCCAGAAGCAGACCTGTGACGGAGACGTCAGGCAGGTAAAGCTGAATGAGCAGGTTGTCCTCGTTGCCGAGACCACGTAGCTGTGACGTGGAGATTGCGAGGTTGGCCAGGCCCGCCGCCAACACCATCGTGGTGAGTGTTCCCGCCAGTGCGGAAGCTGACTTCCAATTGATGCCATGTACGAGGAAGAGCACCGGGAAGAGGATCGCCGCGCCCGCCGTGATGGCTAAGGCCACAGGATCGCCACCGCGTAGCAGTGCCGGAACCAGGAATCCCATCACTGCGGCCAGCGTGATGCCAAGACCAATGAGGCTCAAGACTCCGCGAGTCATGCCGACGAGGATGATGAGCAGCACCGCTGCGCCGAGCCACATCCAGATGGTCGTGGTGCGATCCATGTCCAGGAAGGTGTAGGTGTTGCCGATGCTAGCGGTGTCGACAACCTGATGAGGTGCGAGGTCGACGACATTAGTGTCGGCCGCGGGAGCAGGAGCTGCGGGGGCAGCGGGGGCTTCTGCACCGGATTCAGGTGCTGGTTCCTGCTCCGGGGCTGGAGCTGGGGCCGGAGCCTCTGCATCAGGAGCAGGCTCACCCTCTGCGCCCTCAGGGGCAGGCGCGGGCACAACTCCGGGAGCCGGTGTCATCAACCCCGAATCCGGCACGGCACCATTGTCGACAGCTCCGGTACCGGCCGCGTTTGGACGGTGAATTGCCAGGACGACCTTGTCTCCCTCCTCCAGCTCAATCTCGCCGGGAAGGCCGGATGCCTCCAGCAGAGTCTTCTTGCCCTCGTCTGGACCCGAGGTCAGCTCAATGACCGAGAGCTGGCACTTCGGCGCCGCGGGGTCGTTGAGCGAAGCCGTCAGCCCTGGCCGCGGCTGGTCGTCGAAGACGCGTCCGTTGTCAGGCGAATTGCACGCGCCGACGCTGTGCTTTACGACGGTTCCCTTGACCGTCTCTGCAGCTGACGTCTGTGACTGCAGGAATCCCGGCCCTGGGCTCGGAGCTTCACCCGATGGCCAGAGCCCAATCACTGCGAGGAAAGTGGCAATACCAGCAACTGTGAGAACTGTGGCCAGCAAGCGACGTGCTCTTGTGGGGTTGTGCCGCGGTTTCGTTGGTTTTGGTTTGGCTTGCGCAGGTTCGTTTTGCCGTGCCGGTGCTGGTTTTGAATGTGCGGCAGGCTCTGCATGTCGTGCTGGGGCAGCCGAAGTTGCAGAGTTGGGTTGATTCGCGGCATTGACAGCCCGGAACCGGCCGGTAGGGGAGCCGTTGTTCGAGTTCTTCAGTACGTCGAGATGCGCACCTATGTCGGAACCCGGAGCAACGCGAAAAGGTTGCTGGTTGTCAGAGTTCATTGAATCTTTTGAATGCCTGCCCACCCTTAATAACCTAATCGCTGCACCAGCACCGGAAGGCGTACCGCCATTCCGGCGCGCCGAGCCGTAGTCATCAGCGCTATGGCTCACCTATCGATGCAATACTCACTCATCGATGCGCTCCAGTGCGGCCATAAGTGAATAGCGCATCGATATGTGAGAAGGGTAGAACCAGTAGCGTGCGCAACCTTAAGTACTGCTATTGCTTGTAGCTGACCAGGAAGTTGCCTAGGCGCTCGATAGCTTCCTTCAGGTCGCGTGCCCACGGCAGGGTGACAATTCGGAAGTGATCCGGCGTCGGGTAGTTGAAGCCAGAGCCGCCGACCATCAGGATCTTCTCTTCACGCAGGATGTCGAGCATCAGCTTTTCGTCATCGTGAATTTCGTAGACGTTCGGATCCAGCTTCGGGAATGCGTACATGGCGCCCATCGGCTTTACACAGCTCACGCCCGGAATTGAGGTCAGTCCCTCGTAGGCGACATTGCGCTGCTCCAGCAGGCGACCGCCTGGCAAGATCAAGTCCTCGATGGACTGGTAACCGCCAAGTGCCACCTGAATGCCGTGTTGAGCAGGAACATTCGGGCACAGACGGGTGCTGGCCAGCAAGTTGATGCCCTCGATAAAGCCCTCTGCGTGGCGCTTCGGGCCAGTCAGCACCATCCAGCCAGCGCGGTAGCCGGCCACACGGTAGGTCTTGGACAGGCCGTTGAAGGTGATACAGAGCAAATCCGGGGCCAAGGAGGCAGTGGAAATGTGCTCTGCATCGTCGTAGAGGATGCGGTCGTAGATTTCGTCGGAAAGCAGCAGGAGTGAGTGCTCACGAGCGATATCGACGATGGCTTCGAGTGTCTGGCGTGTGTAGACCGCGCCGGTCGGATTGTTCGGGTTGATGATGACAATCGCCTTCGTGCGATCCGTCACCTTCGAGCGAATGTCTTCGACATCCGGGGCCCAGTTATTCTCCTCATCGCACGTGTAGTGGACGGCCTTGCCGCCGGCGAGGGTGGTTGCTGCAGTCCAGAGCGGGTAATCCGGAGCTGGAATGAGGACCTCATCGCCCTCGTTGAGCAGCGCCTGCGTGGTGATGGAAATCAGCTCGGAGACGCCGTTGCCCAGCCAGACGTCGTTGACGTCGAAACGGGGGAAATCCGGGTCCATCTCATAGCGCGTGACGACGGCACGGCGTGCGGAGTAAATACCCTTGGACTCGGAGTAGCCCTGTGCGTGGGGGAGGGCGCGGACCATGTCCTGCACGATGGTGTCAGGTGCATCAAAGCCGAACTTTGCCGGATTGCCGGTGTTGAGCATCATGATGCGGTGGCCGTCGGCCTCCATCTGTTCGGCGAGAGTAGTCACCGGACCGCGAATGTCGTAGAGGACGTTCTGCAGCTTGGAGGATTGGTCCAGTGTCTTCAGTGGAGTGCGGCGAGGTGCCCTGATGTTTCCACGACGGGCGGCAACACGGGCAGCACGGGACTGCTCGGCCTGAGCGGCCTGCGCAGCCTGAGCGTCCTGCGTTGTCTCGTTGGTGGTTTCGGTGCCCTGGGAAGTGTCTTTACTGGAACTCACCTGTCTAAGCATGCCACTTTTTTGCTCCCGCACCATGCTTTTCTCACAGCGGGGGGCAGATTAATTGCACATTGATTGCGCAAAAGCGCCCTGCATGAGGATGCAGGACGCTTTACTGGGGTGCGGGCAGCTGGGGTTCTGGCTGCTAGTTACTGCTTAACTGCGGAGCCGTCGATCTGCAGGGAAATCTCGTTGCCAAGGAGCAGGCCGCCAGTCTTAATAGGAGCGTTGTAATCGATGCCGAAATCGGTGCGGTCAATCTTGGTGGCTGCCTCGAAGCCAACGCGAGTCTGACCCCATGGGTCTTCAGCGGAGCCGAAAATGTCGACATCCAGGGTGACCGGCTTGGTGATGCCGTTGATGGTTAGGTCGCCGGTAACGGTGGCCTTTTCTTCGCTCTGGAGCTCGATAGCGGTGGAAACGAATTCGAAGGTTGGGTTTTCGTCGGTGCCGAAGAAGTCCTTCGAGCGCAGGTGGTTGTCGCGCTCTTCATTGTTGGTGTTGATGGAGTTCGCCTGAATGGTCGCCTTTGCCGTGGAATTCTCCGGCTTGTCGGCATCAAAATTAATAACGGACTCAAACTCAGTGAACTGGCCGTGAACCTTGGTAATCATTGCGTGACGAACGGTGAATCCAACGGTGGAGTGCTGTGCATCAAGAACGTAGTTGCCAGACTGAAGAGCCATAGTGAATCTCCTAAAAGTTAAAAGTATCTCGAATGTTTCGAAGTATTTTTGTCCGCCGGAACCAACTTCCGGTGTTGACGTGTCAACGATAACTCTAGATGTGATGATGTGTCAACAAAGTTCAAAGAAAATGCCGAATATTTTTTAGAAGCGCACATCCGGTCGGGCGATTGGCTCGGGGTTTTGTCATGGCTGGGCGAGGCTCCTTTGGTTGGAGGCGGTTCATATGGAGTCGTTTTAAGTGCTTATGCCCAGCATAACAGGCGTTGACATGTCAACAACTGCTATTTAGGATTGAGAATTATGCAATTCGGAATTTTTACAATTGGCGACGTCACAAAAGATCCCACGACTGGACAAATCCCTACTGAACATGAGCGAATTAAGGCAACTGTCGCCCTAGCGAAGAAGGCCGAAGAGGTCGGCCTCGATGTATTTGCTACTGGCCAGCACCACAATCCACCGTTTGTGGCACCGGCGAATCCGCCGATTTTATTAGCCAACCTCGCAGCACAGACCGAAAATCTGATTCTGTCGACTTCGACAACGCTGATTACCACCACCGACCCCGTGCGCATCGCCGAGGATTACGCCTACCTCCAGCACCTTTCCGAAGGTCGCATTGATCTCATGATGGGCCGCGGCAACACCGGGCCTGTTTATCCGTGGTTTGGCAAGGATATTCGCAAGGGAATTCCGCTGGCCATCGAGAACTATCACCTACTGCGCACCCTTTGGCGTGAGGAGAATGTGGATTGGCAAGGTCAATTCCGCACTCCGCTGCAGTCATTTACGTCCACACCGCGCCCGCTCGACGGTGTAGCACCTTTCGTGTGGCACGGCTCAATCCGCTCCACTGAGATTGCTGAGCAGGCCGCCTTCTATGGGGACGGCTTCTTCCATAATCACATTTTCTGGAATATCGAGCACACCACAGCCATGGTCAATCTCTACCGCCAGCGCTATGAGCACTACGGTCATGGTGCTGCTGATCAGGCAATCGTCGGGCTTGGCGGTCAGGTCTTCGCCGCTGAGACGGAGAAGAAGGCCAAGGAGATTTTCCGCCCATACTTCGACAATGCCCCGGTCTATGGACATGGGCCATCTCTGGAAGAATTCGAGAACATCACTCCACTGACCGTCGGCACGCCTGAGCAAATCATCGAACGTTACCTGGGCTATGCAGACGCCGTTGGCGACTACCAGCGTCAGCTCTTCCTTATCGATCACGCCGGCCTGCCGCTGGAAATGGCGTTGGAGCAGGTTGAAATCCTGGGAACCGAAATCGTTCCGGTCCTGCGTGAAGAGTTCGAGCGCCGCCGTCCGGCGCACGTGCCTTCCGACCCGCCGACGCATGCCTCGCTGGTTGCCGAGGGCGCAGATTCCCCGCACCTTCTCGTCCGCCCGGCTGAAAGGAATCAGTAGTGAAAAAGCTCGTCGTCGTAAGTGCCGGTGTTTCCGATCCATCAACCACGCGCATCCTTGCCGACCGCATCGCGGAGGCCGTCGAGGCGCAGGTCTCCAAGCGTGGCGAGGGGGTCCAAGTTGAGTACGTCGAGCTGCGCGAACTCGCTGTCAGCCTCGGCACTGTGATGTCCACAGGGCTTTACGACGAAAAATTGCGCGCCGCCCTCGATACTGTCAGCGGTGCTGATGGATTGATTGCCGCGACCCCGGTGTTCGCAGCGTCCTACTCGGGGTTGTTCAAGATGTTTTTCGACGCCTTGGATAAGGATGCGCTGACTTCTATGCCGGTCATTATTGCTGCGACGGCTGGCACAGCACGACATTCGTTGGTGCTGGAGTATGCGATGCGTCCGCTGTTTAGCTACCTGCGCGGCACGGTTATGCCGACTGCTGTATTTGCGGCTACTGAGGACTTTGGTGCTGGCGATGGTGCCGGAAATGGCGCCGGCGGAGTATCTGGCGCGGAGATGAACAATCGCGTCGTGCGTGCAGCTCGTGAGCTTGCCGAGTACCTTGTCGGTGTTCGCTCGGCAGTAGTCGGTTTTGGTCCAGATTTTGGGAACGAAGCTGAAGAAAAGGGTGCAGCGCATTCAGCGGGCGGGGCCAGCGAGGGGAATCAGGGTGCCAGCGCGCCGAACAGGCGACGCAGTACAAACACGCGGGTGGATACTAACGTCACGGATTTTGCCACACTTCTAGAGGGGCTCGACGGCACCGCGAAGTAGCCGCGCTCACGTGAAGGGGCGGCAGAGGAGGGGTAGGGGGTCAGCGCTCTTTAGCGGCACCACGGGAGGTTGTAGTAGTCGCAAGAGAAGGTATCGGAAAGAGCGTATTCCTTAACCTGCAGGTCGTCGCTGCTGGTTGTAGCTGTCGGTGCTGCGGTAGCGGCCGGAGCGCCGGTCAGCGCGCTCAGGGAAAGTGCTGCGGATGCAATGGTGGTAGCAAGAACGGAAGTGCGTCGAAACATTAGGTAGTACTCCGAAAGATATCTGCCTCGGCAAAGTGTCAGGGCTTTGTGGACTGCCGGACTTCGCCAGTGATTAATAAAGAAATCATAACTATTTAATCAAGAGTGTGAAGTGTGGAGGTCTCTCTACCTGCCCGCGCCTGGGGGTGGCCATTCGGCTACTCTCTGGTGTCTTTATGTAGGTGGGCTAGTGGCCGAAATGTTGATTGTCTAGTACCAAGTGGCCGACCGAGGCATTTTTGAATTGGTTCAAAAGGCGTAGTTCTAATGCGTTTAAATTGATCGACGAAATCTTATTGTTGCGCCCATAATTGCTGGTCAGGGTCAATTAGATGTCGTATTTTCGCGTGACAGAAATCGGTGGGATTCCATTTTTACTATGTGGATAATCGCTGCGGCCGTCGTAAAGTCAGTCGAAAATTTTCCATTACAAAACGCTGAATTTCGACTTACCTTTGCAGGTGTCAGTTCAAGTATTTCCTTACGAGTTGCTCGTCACATCCTGAAAGGATTTCGCCGTGAAGAAGACCCTGCTCTCCGGCTCCATTGCAGCCCTGGTTACCATGTCCTCGCTGGCTGTCGCCCCGATGGCGGAAGCTGCCCCAGCCCCTACCCCGGGCACCGTCGGTGGCACCTGCTCCGTTGAAGGCCAGTCCGGCCAGTCCCTGAAGATCACCGGCTCGAAGTTCGAGGTCGAAGGTACTGCGACTGTCGCTAACTACGGCGACACCGACCTGCCGCTGACCCAGACCCTGAAGGAGGGCAAGACCAAGTCCTGGAACGTCGGCGGTTCGGTCGACTTCGACCTGCTCAAGCTCTTCCATGTCACCTTTAGCGCCGGCTACCAGTCCACTCAGACCTGGGAAGTTGGCCAGACCCTCGGCCCGTACCCAGTCAAGCCTGGCTACACCGGTGTTCTGGAGTATGGCTTCCTGAATCAGTCCTTCGAAGGTACTCACCTGACCTGTAAGGGCGGAAAGTGGATTGACGCGGGTCGTCCGTACTGGGGCACCATCCCGAAGGAGCGTCACATTCGCGTTTCCATGCGCGCCAACGAAGCTGATCGCTCCGTCGACGGTGCTGCTCCGCAGGTCAAGGAGTACGCCGTTTAAGGCGGCCAGAGCCCCTAAAGCCTCGAAGCAGAAGGAAGTTTCTCCATGTTGAGCCTGAAAAAGAAGGCCCTGGCCTGCGCGGTGATGGGTGCAAGTCTTCTTGCACCAGGCATCGTTGGACAGGCCGCGGCGACCCCGCTGACCCAGACCCCTGACCAGGATGAGCACCACACCGGTTTCACCAATACGGATAAATGTGACCCGGTCAAGGATGCCAAGCGTCACCCCTGGGAACAGTGGATTACCGACGAATGGGACCGCTACAACGGCACTAACTCATTCACCAACCGCACTGACCGCCCTATTCAGTACACCCTCGAGGTGACAGAGGGAGTCAACGAGTCTGTGAAGGCCATGAGCTCCGGAAATATGTGGGACGTGTTCCTCCACGGGGTGAAGAACAAGTACGGCATCGTCGAGGTCAGTCAGTGGTCGGTTGGCGACAAGCTGGGCCCGGTGACCGTCAACCCCGGTGAGACCGTTCGCGCAGACTACGGCGTGCACATGAAGTCCTTCATTGGCCGTGTTCGCACCTGTGACCAGAAGACCGGCCTGTGGCGCGGTGAGCCCTACTTCGGTGAGTACAACGGCAAGGGGCCGTCGACTCGCTTCGTGGTCTGGCACAAGACCACCAAGGAGGGCGAGCACCGTCAGCAGTGGGCGCCTGTCAGCGGTAACTCCGGTGACGGCGGCCCGGCATCCGCCACGATTAACGACTAGGAGCAGTTATGAAAAAGCGTGTTGTCGCCATGTGCTTGACGACGGTCTTTGCGCTCGGACTCGGTGCTCCGACAGCGGTGGCCGCCCCGAATCCAGGAGCCGGTGAACCGTTCGCGCCGGAGGAGTGGGTACCAGTGCCCAAGCCGGCGGCAGTTGACCGCGGTCCGGCACCGGGAACCACTTGTGAAGCTCCGGGTTCGGTGGCTGAGTTCGTGGAAATCACCGGCTCTCGCTACGACGTTGAGGGCGTTGTTTCTACGAAGAATGACATCGGTGATGAGCCGATTCCGCTGACGCAGACCATCAAGGAGTCCAAGACCAAGAAGTGGTGGACCAATATCTCTGTCAGTGTGAAGGTCAGCAAGGAGCTCAACCGCAAGTACTCCTGGGAATACTCCCGAGAGATGGTTTGGAGCCTCGGGCAGAAGATCGGGCCATACGAAGTACGCAAGGGTGAAACTGGTCGTCTGAGCTGGGGATTCCTGGTTGACGAGTTCGCCGGACAGACTGTTCGCTGCAACGCCAACTCGAAGACGTGGGAGCCAATTGGGCGCACCTACTTCGGTGTGGCTCCGCGCGAGCGACATGTCGAGGTGACCATCCAGTAGTTACACAGTTCTCTCTCCACACTCAGCACGGGTAAAAGGGGCATATTCGCGAAAGTGAATATGCCCCTTTTTGCTATCCATCTCGGGCCTGCAAAGGCTCAATTCAGAGCCGCTAACCGGCCAAATCTCAGAGCCCCTGGTTATTCTGCGGCAGCGGATGCCGGCGGGTGGAAGCCTGCGTCTATTGCTTTCAGCGCCAGGTCCAGGCGAGAGGTAGCTCCAAACTTATTGAACATGCTGGAGAGGTGCTTCTTGATAGTGCCCGGCGACTTGCCGAGTTCCTTGGCGATGTCGTGGTTTGACTTACCGCGGCAGATCAGGCCGAGAACCTCTCGCTCGGCTTGAGTGATCCTGTATGAGGAAATGTTGCGGGACGGCAGGGTTTTAATCAGCCGAGTCGCAGAAATCGGTGAGATGACGGTGCCGCCCTGGAAAACATCTTCAACGGTGCCAATGACGGATTCCGGGCGGGCAGTTTTGAGAATGTAGCCATTTCCGCCGAGACTCAAGATTTTCAGCATTGTTTCATCGGTATCAAATGAGGTGATAGCGATGAATTTCGGTGGATTCTCCACCTTCTTAATGCGCTCAAGTAGCTCAACGCCGTCCATGTTAGGCATATGAATATCGGTCAAAACTACGTCAACGCCACCACGGGCAATAATGTTGAGAGCCTCGTGGCCATCGCTGGCTTCATCGACCACGGTGATATGCGGTGCCTTCTTGAAATAGGTTCGCAGCGTCGAGAGTACAAGTGGGTCGTCATCGACAATGAGAACCTTAATGTCAGACATCCGCGAACCTTTCATAGAAGTTATAAAAACCGAACAATATCTGTCATCGTGTGATATTACTACGCTAACCAGGACTTTTCGAGAGATATCTTCGTCACAGGCAGCTACTGCACCAATCTTACGCTAGCGTAACCTACTGGTTGGTAGGTGGCATGTGGAGTTTGCAATTCCACACATTTCCTTCTCGTTCTGACGTGATGGAACCGTCCCATGGTCGCACTCGCCGATGCAGTGAGGAAAGCCCCAAACCGCTCGAGAGCATCGCCCGCGGCAGAAAATGCGGTAGCGCCTTCGATATCTGATTGCTGATGTCGAGCGTGAAGCCATCTTCCTCGTTGCTCAGCGCCAGAATGTGAACGTTCGTTTGCGGTTCGCCGTACTTCTGAATGTTCGTGCAGAACTCCGACAGCGCCGGCGAGATAACCTCTGAAATCTGCGTCAAAGAGGGCTCGGTTTCAATCTTCGTGGCCAGCGAAACGTTAAACCCAGCTTCCTGCAGTTCATCCTTGGCCTGTTGAAGCACCCTGCTCATGCTGGGGACTCGCTCATCCTGGCCGATAGCGGAGGTCAAAGAACTCTCGTCGTCAGCTGATTTCAGCAATGAAAGCAACTGGCGAAGCTGTAGCAGGCCTTCTCGGGAGGTCTCTGCGATGTCCTCCAGGGATTCTTCAAGTTTTTCATCGGTCCCTTCTCGCTCGATGGCGAGCGCCTGCGCCAGCATGGTTACGCGAGTAAAGGACTTGGCAGTGGAGTCGTGCAGTACGGTCGCCAACTCAAGGCGTTGCTCTTCCAGAGCGCGGTTAGATTCAATCGTTGCCCGCCGGCGTTGTTCTTTGTAGCGACTGCGCATCATGCCGATGGCGTAGGCAATTACAAAAAGCAGTGTTGTCACAAAGGTCGCGACATGGTCACGTGCGAAAGTACTTGTGTTGACGTCGTAGTTTGAGATCACCAACAAGAGCAACGCAGTGATTCTCGCCGGCATCTTGTTGTTGTTAGCACGCATCACTTCCACGATGAGAAGCGCGCAGAAAATCTGCATTGGAGCCTGCTCTGTGGGAAGGAAAGTCAATGCCAAGAAATTCGCTGGGACAACCACCATGGCAAAAAGTGGCAGATAGGTCGCCACTGCAACAAGAATGACCTGAAGGCCACCGATAATGGTCGGCAACAACAGATCAGAGTTGCTCTCGCGGAAAATTAGCGCATCGAGAGCCGTGAGAACCAGCGCAATGACCATCTCCACTGACCCCGGAGTCCTCAGAAAGTCCCTTATCTGTGACAGCGATTTCTTAATCACTACGCCAAGACCTCTTTCCACACCACAACGCGGTCATCTCTAACGGGATGCAGTAATCAATATGCAGTAATCAATATATTGTCAGTGCGGTTGAGAGTGCCATTTGCATGATTAATGCCGTGGCGCAGGGATCGTCGTAAAGCACAAAAAATCCGCCCGGGAAGAATAACCTCTCGGGCGGATTCCTGCTTACTTAGCGAGCGCTACTTACGTCGCGCCGATCCTGGCAGCGGAACTCCGTGCTGGTTGCGCGGAAGGTTCTTAGCGCTTGCCGACGGCGCCTGCGTCTCCTCGGCTGGGGTCTCAGTGGCCTGCTCGGTGGAGGTGGC